>NZ_JBEORG010000005.1:0-262575 GCF_040302145.1 Spirillospora sp. NPDC127506
CGCTCGACTTGCATGTGTTAAGCACGCCGCCAGCGTTCGTCCTGAGCCAGGATCAAACTCTCCATTAAGGTCCAACGACCAACCAGAGGGCGAACCCCGGCCGGCCAAACCTCGAAGAAAATCCCAGCAAAAGCACAACCCCCATAGGAGGCTGCGCATTGCCTCAAAGAAATCCCCACCACCCCCGAACGAGGGCGGCCACGGGGCGACCCGACCCTGAAACAGAGTCGAGCCGAAAAGGCACTGGCTTTTAACACGCTGTTGAGTTCTCAAGAAACGGACACCCACCGCGCCGAACCCCGCTCCCGCAGGCCCCGGCTCCGGGGCAACCCTTCTAACTTACCTGGCCCACACCCGCTGTCAAGCCGATCAACGAAGATCGTTTCGACGGTCGGAAGCGTTCCAGGTCCCCCCGCGGCGACGACTCACCCCCAGGCACTGAACCTGGCGATGATCGATCCGTAGGAGATGCCCTGCGGGCCAGCCACCTCGCGGCGTCCTGCATCCCGTTCTGGGCTTCTTGACCATCATACACCAGCCCGAGCGCCGCTCGAACCGATTTACGAAGGTCCGCTCCCCCGGGCCGGCCGCCTCGTTCGGCGTCCCGCATCCCATCGGGGGCCGTCACCGAGAACCGGCCCCCGCACAGGGCCGGGCCGTTCCTGGTGGCTTCCCCGAGATCGGCCGCCCTGCGGCGTCCGCGTCTCCCGAGGCAGCAGAGACAGTAAGCGCGGCCCGTGGCACCGTCAAATCGCGGCACAGGCGGCGTACCCGCCGCATTGTCACTCGAGCACACCATCAACCCCGCTGACCTCGCCTTTCCCGTACTACGTGCATCGGGTCACAGTGGGGTAGCGTGCGCAGACGGCCCATCCGACGGCGTCCGCGCCGAGGGCGGGCAGTGGCTCCCGGCACGACACTCGCCCGAGGTCAGGAGGAACACCTCGTGAATGTGCCCGTCGCCATCCGCGCCTCCGCGGAGCGTCTCGTGGTCGCCGCGACGATGGGGCCCACCGTCCATGACGTGCACGCTTGGCGGTTCAAGGTCATTCCCGGCCTGGTCGAGTTGCACGCCGACCCGGACAGGTTCCGGACCATGCACGACCCCGTGGGACGGGGTCTGCACCTCGGCGGCGGCGCCGCGCTCGTGAACCTGCGGCTGGCCGCCGCGCAGCTCGGGTGCGCGGCGGTGGTCCGGCTGCTTCCCGATCCCGGACGCCCGTACGTCCTCGCTTCGGTGCGCCTGGCCGGGCGTCACAGGGTGACCCGCGAGGAGCGCCTCCTCTACGCCGCGACACTGAAGCCCTTCCCCGGCAATCGTCCGCCGTCGGGCCTGCGGCCCGCGCTTCCCGTGGTCAACGAACTGGGGGAAGCCGCCCGGCTGGAGGGAGCGGCGCTTCACCTGCTTCCCGATGACAAGGGCGGGGAGAGCCGGCGGGCCGTTCTCACGACTCGTGGCGACTCCCCCGCCGAGTGGCTCCGCGCGGGCCAGGCCCTCCAGCGGCTCCTGCTGAGCGGCACGGCTCGTGCCGTCTCCGTCTCGTTCATGTACGAGGCGGTCGACGTGCCGGGAGCCGAGGACGTGACGGAACCCGGGGAAGTACCGCAGGTGCTGCTCGAACTCACCCAGCGCGCGGACTCGGACCTACATGAGCCGCCGGTACGTCGAAAGGACGAAGGACAGCGGCACCGGCGTCGGGTCCGGTAGTGCCCGCAACCGCTCACGGAGCCGGTCGGCCGGGACGTGGTGCGCGCTCGGCCCCATCCCCACGAGCGTGGCCACCTCATCATGCGTCAGGACGGCCTCGGCCCCGACCTCCCGGCGTGCATCGAATTTGAAGTAGCCGGCGAGCGCGGCGTCCATCCGCTCGGTCTTCCGCGAGTCGATCGAGAGCAGCCCGAGCGGTTTGACGAGGCTGCCGAGATGCCGGGGCCCCGGGGTCACGGTGAACAGGAACCCGTCGTCGCGGAGCACCCGGTGGAACTCGGCCGCGTTTCTCGGTGCGAAGACGTTGACGACAGTGTCGGCGGCGCCGTCCCGGAGCGGAAGCGGGCGCCAGAGGTCGGCCACGACCGCGCCGGCCCGGGCGTGGGCCTTGGCGGCGCGGCGTGCGGCGTGCTTGGAGATGTCCAGCGCCAGGCCCACCGCGCCGGCCGACCGGTCGAGTATGCGGCTCAGATAGTGGCCGGTGCCCGCACCCGCGTCGACGACGAAGGACGGAGCGGCCTCGGAGACGCTCCGCGCCAGCGTGGCCGCCAGCGTGTCGAAATGGCCCGCTTTCAGGAAGTCGTCACGGGCGCGGACCATCTCCGGCGTGTCGGCCGTCCCAGGACGCGCGTTGCCCGGCAGGAGGTTCGCATATCCCTGCCGCGCGATGTCGAAGGCGTGCCCGCCCGGGCAGTGCAGTCCGCGGCCGGCCAGTTCGAGGTCCGCTCCGCACACGGGGCACACCAGGTAGGGAACGACATCGGCGAGCATCCGTCCATCATCGTCCATCCGGCGGCGGATCGGGCGTCACCACCCGCTCGTTCGCCCTCGCGCCGCCCGCCCGCGGCCCTCGCGGCTCCCGGAGGACGCGGCGGGCGTACCACCGGCCGGCGTCACGCCTCCGCGCGGCGGCGGACGTCCTCCATGTCGAGGCCGCGGACCTGCTCGATCACGTTCTCCAGCACCGGCTCGGGCACGGCGCCCGGCTCGGCGAAGACGATGAGGCCGTCCCGGATCGCCATCAGCGTGGGAATCGACCGGATGCCGAACCTCTCGGACAGCTCCGGCTCGGCGTCGGTGTCGACCTTCCCGAACACGATGTCCTCGTGCCTGCCCGCGGACTTCTCGAAGACCGGCGCGAAGCGCTTGCACGGACCGCACCACTCCGCCCAGAAGTCGACCAGCACGATGCCGTCGGCCTGAGCCACCTTGTCGAAGTTCTCAGCGGTCAGTGTGACCGTCGCCATGTCGGTTTCTCCTCAGTCGGGGTATCAGGTCGTAGAGCGGCTAACAGCCTCGCAGTATTCCCCGCCCGGGAATCACAGAGCGGTAATTAGCGTTGTCCCCTTAGGGAGATCGCACCGGAGAAGGGTCAGGATGGCTGCAACCCGTACTAAGGGCGACAGGGTCGACGTCACCGACAAGGATCTTGTCGGTGCGTACCTCGACCGGATCGGCCGCACCCCCCTGCTCGACGCGCAGGAGGAGGTCGATCTGGCCAAGGCGATCGAAGGGGGCCTGTACGCCGAGCAGCTCCTCGACGACGGGAGGGTGCCCGAGGGCGCGACCCGCGAGGAGTTGGAGGAGCTGGCCGCGGCGGGGCTGCGCGCGAAGCAGCGCTTCGTCGAGGCCAACCTGCGGCTCGTGGTCTCGATCGCCCGGAAATACCCGACCGACTCGTTGCCCCTCATCGACCTCATTCAGGAGGGGAACCTGGGGTTGATGCGCGCGGTGGAGAAGTTCGACTACCGCCGCGGCTTCAAGTTCTCCACATACGCGACCTGGTGGATCAGGCAGGCGATCGGGCGCGGGCTGAGCCACACGGCACGCACCATCCGGCTGCCGGTCCACGTGGAGGAGGAACTTTCGCGCCTGCGCCGCGCGGAACGCCAGCTGGGCCGCGAGCTCGGCAGGGAGCCGACCCGCGAGGAGCTGGCCGGGACGCTGGGCGCCGACGCCGAGCACATAGACGAGCTGCTGCGCTGGCGGCGGGATCCGGCGAGCCTGGACGCGACCGTCGACGACGCGGGCGAGACGCCGATGGGCGACCTCCTGGAGGACCCGGAGGCCGTCACGCCCGAGGCGGAGATCCTCGCGCTGGACGACATCGAGGGCCTCGCCCGCCTGCTCGACCGGCTGCCCGAGCGCGAGTCCGCCATCGTGCGCGCCCGGTTCGGGATGGACAGCGGGCAGCCGCTGTCGTACGCCCAGATCGGCGCCCGGTACGGCCTGAGCCACAACCGGGTGCGGCAGATCACCGACCGTTCGCTGCGGCGGCTGCGCCAGATGGCGAACGAGACGGATCTGAGCGGCCGCAGGACGCTGGCCGGCACCCCCGGCGGCGGCCGGGACCGGCAGCCCGCGGCCGCCGGAATACGCGCGGCCTGACCGGGCCTGCGCGGGCACAAGACCACATGACCGCACATCGGGCGGTCCCGGGGCATCGGGGCCGCCCGATTCGTGTGTCCGCCTCCGCCCGGCGCGTGCGGACGCCGCCGGACCGCCGCCGCGGCCGCCGAGACCGCCGCGGAGGACGGCCGCGGCGGGGCTCGCCGTCCCTCGCCGGGCGGGCGGTGCCATAGCCTTTTCCGTGTGAGTACATCCGCCGCCATCGGGGACCTCGACGCCTGGCGCGCCCTCCCCGCCTTCCAGCAGCCCGATTGGGACGATCCGGACGAGGTCCGGGCGGTCGCCGCCGAACTGGCGACGCAGCCGCCGCTCGTCTTCGCCGGCGAGTGCGACCAGCTGAAGTCGCAGCTCGCGGACGTCGCGCGCGGCGAGGCGTTCGTCCTGCAGGGCGGCGACTGCGCGGAGACGTTCGACGGGTCGACCGCCGACGCGGTGAAGAACAAGCTGAAGACGCTGCTGCAGATGGCGGTCGTGCTCACCTACGCCGCCAGCGTGCCGGTCGTGAAGATCGGCCGGATGGCGGGCCAGTTCGCCAAGCCGCGGTCCAAGCCGGTGGAGGTGCGCGGCGGCGTGGAGCTGCCCGCCTACCGGGGCGACGCCGTGAACGGGTTCGCGTTCGACGCCGCGTCCCGCCGCAACGACCCGCGCCGGCTGCTGAAGGCCTACCACTGCTCGGCCGTGACGCTGAACCTGTGCCGGGCGTTCACCAAGGGCGGCTACGCCGACCTGCGCCAGGTGCACGCCTGGAACCGCGACTTCGTCCAGCAGAGCCCGGCGGGGCGCCGCTACGAGCAGCTCGCGGCCGAGATCGACCGGGCGCTGACGTTCATGAAGGCGTGCGGGGTGAACCCCGACGAGTTCCACGGGGTGGAGTTCTACTCCAGCCACGAGGCGCTGCTGCTGGAGTACGAGCGGGCGCTGACCCGCATCGACCACCTCAGCGGCCTGCCCTACGACGTCTCCGCGCACTTCCTGTGGATCGGCGAGCGCACCCGGCAGCTGGACGGGGCGCACGTCGAGTTCCTGCGGCACATCCGCAACCCGATCGGGGTGAAGCTCGGCCCGGCGACGTCCGCGGACGACGCGCTGGCGCTGATCGACCGGCTGAACCCCGACGGGGAGCCCGGCCGGCTCACCTTCATCACCCGGATGGGCGCGGGCAGGATCCGGGACGCGCTGCCGCCGCTGATCGAGAAGGTGCGCCAGAGCGGCGCGCCGGTCGCGTGGATCTGCGACCCGATGCACGGGAACACGTTCGAGGCGCCCAGCGGCCACAAGACCCGGCGGCTCGACGACGTCCTGGACGAGGTGGCGGGCTTCTTCGAGGTGCACCGGGCGCTCGGCACCCACCCGGGCGGCATCCACATCGAGTTCACCGGCGACGACGTCACCGAGTGCGTCGGCGGCGGGCAGGGGCTCGCGGAGGCCGATCTGCACCAGCGCTACGAGACGGCGTGCGACCCGCGGCTCAACCGGGGCCAGTCGCTGGACCTGGCGTTCATGGTGGCCGAGCTGTACCGCAAATCGGTCTGACCGTCCCGAAGGTCCGAGAGCGCGTCCGCCGACCGGTGAAACCGGTGGCGGGCGCGCTCCCGTGCGGGACCATGCGCGGCGGCACGTTCCAAAACGGGACGCCGCGTCAGGTGATCCGTCTCAGATGTCGACCTCGGCCCACACGACCTTGCCGCCGGTCACCGGGTCGGCGCCCCAGGAGTTCGCGAACCGGTCGACGATGAACAGGCCGCGGTGGGACTCGTCCAGCGGGCCGGGCACGGTCAGCCGGGGCAGCTGCGCGGCGCGGTCGCGGACCTCGACGCGGACGCGGCCGGAATCGCGCAGCAGCCGCAGTTCGAGCGCGGTGCCCGCGTGCCGCACGGCGTTGGCGACGAGCTCGGCCACGATCGCGGTGACGAGCTCCTCGCGGTCCATCAGCGCCCAGGTGCGCATGGTCCGGGCGGCGAGGCGACGCGCGTACTCGACCGCCTCGGTCTGCGGCGCCGCCCGCAGTGTGGTCTCGGTCATCGGGTCGGTCACTCCGCCCGCTCGCCGTTTCTCATCGGGTTCCCTCACCGCCCATCGGCAGGTGCCTCCTCCGCCGGGCCCTCGATCAGGAAGCGGTCGAGCCCGGTGGTGCGCAGCACGTTCTCGACCCGGCCGTAGGCGCCGGTGACGGTTAGCGTCGCGTTCTGCGCGCGCGCGTGCTTGTACGCCCGGACGAGGACGTTCAGCCCGGAGGAGTCACAGAAATCGACCGCCGCGAGGTCGACGACGACCGCCCGCTCGCCCGCGTCCACGAGCTCGGTCAGCCGAGTGCGCAGCTCTTCGGAGGAGTGCAGGTCGATGGAGCCGCGCGCGGCGATCGTCGCGCGGCCGTCCTGTCGTGTCGTGTGCAAGGCAAGCCCCACGCCACCCCACCTTACCGATTGTTGGTCTCCATCATGACGCCCGTAGAACGATGAGGGCAATGTCGTCGTTGGACGGCTCGGGCCCGAAGTCGCGGACCGCCCGCTGGATCCGCGCGGCGACGGCGCCCGCGCTCAGCCCCTTGCAGTCGGCGAGGAGGCGTTCGAGGCCGTCCCCGTCGCCGAGGAGCCGCGTCCCGGCCCGCCGCTCGGTGACGCCGTCGGTCACGCAGAGCAGGACCTCGCCTCGGCGCAGGTCGACCGTGTCGGTGTGGAACTCCACGCCGTCGAACACGCCGAGCAGCGGCTGCGCCGAGGCCGCCTCGCGCACGTTGCCGTCGGGGTCGAGGACGAGCGGGAGCGGGTGCCCGGCGCTGGTCAGCCGGATCCGGACGCCGTCGCGGCGGCGGGCGGCGATCTCGCCGTGCAGCAGGGTGAGCAGCCGGCCCCGCTCGCCCTCGCCGAGGATGAGCCGGTTGAGCCGGGCCAGCACGTCCGGGACGGACATGTCCTCGGCGGCGAGGATGCGCAGCGCGTGCCGGGCGAGCCCGGTCACCGCGGCGGCCTCCGGGCCGGTGCCGCACACGTCGCCGATGGCGAACCGCCAGCGGGACGCCGAGGCGGGGCCGCCGGGCCGCGGGCCGCTCTCGAAGACGTCGTAGAAGTCGCCGCCGACCTCGCTGCCCTCCCCGGCCGGCTCGTACACCACCGCGACCTCCAGGCCGGGGATCTCGGGGATGCCGGGCGGCAGGAGGCTGCGCTGCAGCGCGCTGCTCATGGCGGTCTGCGCGGAGAACAGGCGGGCGTTGTCGACGGCGAGGGCGGCGCGGCGGCTGAGCTCCTCGGCCAGCTCGATCGCGCTGCGCGGGAAGCGGTCGCCGGGCGGGCGGCCGATGACGATGGTGCCGATGCGGCGGCCGCGGGCGATCAGCGGGAAGGCGTAGACCTGGTCGGCGGCGGTGTCGCCGGCGGCGGCGCGGACCTCCTCGGGGGCGGTGGCGAGCCCGTTCCAGGGGCCGGGGCCGTCCATCGGCGGGGCGGCGCCCGCGTGCTCCAGCAGCTCGCGGAGCCCGTCGGAGCGGTTCTCGTCGGCGTGCCACACGTAGGCGAGCCGGTCGGGTTCGGCCTCGCTGACGGTGTAGACGGCGCACCAGGTGGCCAGGCGCGGGACGACGAGCTGGGCGACCAGCGCCATCGTGCGCTCCTGGTCGAGGGTGCCGGCGAGCAGGTCGCTGGCCTCGGCGACGAAGCTGAGCCAGCCGCGCCAGGACCGTTCCAGCTCGCCCACCCTGGCCTTCTCCAGGGAGAGCGACATCTCGTCGGCGAGCCGCCCGAGCCGGGCGCCGTCGGCCTCGTCGAAGCGGCCCGGCACGGAGGAGACGGCCACGACGACGCCGGTGAGGCGCCCCTGGGACTCCAGCGGCGCCGCGGCCAGGGACCGGGCCTGCAGGGCCGTGGCGGTCGGGTCGGCCTCGGCGGCGACCCAGGGCGAGCCGGCGCGGGCGGCGGGGCCGAGACCGGCCACCGACAGCTCGCCGAGCGGCATCTCGGCGGCGGTGCCGGCCGACGAGCCCATGATCATGCGGCCGTCGCGCTCGGTGAGCAGGACGGCGGCGCCCTCCGCGCCGAGGGTCTCGCGGACGGTGGCGACGCCGTCCTCCATGGCCTCCACGGCGGCCGGGGAGCGCAGCAGCCGGTCCCCGGCGACGGGGACGTCGCCCGCGTCGGCGCCGAGGGCGCCTTCGCGGCCCTGCGCGCGGCCGGCGTCGCGGGGCTGGTCGCCCCGGTCGCGGGCGGCGCGCTCCCGGGCGGTGCGCTCCGCCGGGTCCCGCCCGGCGGAGCCCGCGGCGTCGGGCAGGTCGGCGCCGACGTCCCGTCCGGGGGCGTCCGCGGGGTCGGCGCCGGCGGCCGCGCCGGGCCGGGGCAGCCGGAACCAGACGCCCTTGGTGCGGCGGTCGTAGGAGACGCCCCAGGACGCGGCGAGCCGGGCGATGGACGGGAGCCCGCGGCCGCTGGAGGCGGTGACGCCCGGCATCTCGATGCCCCGGGTGGGGTGCCGGTCGCGGACCTCGATCTTGATGTCGCCGTCCTCCAGCCGGCAGGAGACCTCGAAGGACGTCCCGGCGTAGGCGATCGCGTTGGTGGCCAGTTCGCTGGTGGCCAGTACGGCGTCGTCCGCGGCCTCGTCCATGCCCCAGTCGGCCAGCACCTTCCGGACGAACCGGCGCGCGTCCGCCACCGACGCGGCGGCGGACGGGAAGGTCGCCGAGGCCGTCTGCCGATCCAACCGTCATCCCTTGTTCGAAGTCACTACCCGGTCCGGTCATCGTGACAGACCGGCCGGCCGCGCGGCCACGAGAGCCGTGAACCGGGCCCCGCGGTGCGTCCGGCCTCGGTGAACGCGACCCCCGTCACGACACGACAGACCGTAACACGAAGACTACGAGCGCGGATGCACGGTCATCGACGTCTGGCCACGGCCGTCTCCGCGAAAGGGGCCGGCCCCCGCACGGCGACGTAGAGTACTGGTGCGGCCGCATGTGGGCCCAAGAGCCGGAAATAGGGCCCGGGGAAGGAGTCCGTGGCATCCGGACGTTCGACGATCGCGGGCCAGGAGGATGAAGAGAATGCCGCGTACCGCGTCACGTGCCCGCCCCGGCGGGTACCGCGACACCACCCCGCGCTACAGCGACGCCGATCTCGCGCCGCTGCTGAAGGCGCTCGCCGCCGTGCGGGACGGCAGGGCGAAGGAGGAGCTCGACGTGCCGGGCGAGGGCGCCGTGGCGGAGGCCGCGGCGATCCTGGAGGAGATCCGGCTGAACGGGGAGGAGCTGTCCGCGGGGCTGAGCCGCGTCCGGCGGGAGATCGGCCGGGAGGGCAAGCTGCGCGGGCGGCTGACGCCGAGCAGGCTGCGGGGGACGTGGGCGACGGCGGCCGAGGACGCCAACGCGATCATCGACAAGCTCACCGACCTGGCCACCGGGATGCACCAGGTGGTCGAGGCGGTGGCCGCCGGGGACCTGAGCCGGCGGGTGGAGCTGCGGGTGCGCGGCAGGCCCATGCGCGGCGAGCTGCTGCGGATGGCCAAGTCGGTCAACGGCATGGTGGAGCTGCTCGACCAGTTCACCTGGGAGGTCACCCAGTTCGCCCGCGAGGTCGGCACCGAGGGCCGGCTCGGCGGGCAGGCGCCGGCGCGCGGCATGACCGGCCGCTGGCGGGACGTGACGGCGTCGGTGAACGTGATGGCGTCGCGGCTGACGTCGCAGGTCCGCGACATCGCGGAGGTCACCACGGCGGTGGTGAAGGGCGACCTGACCCGCAAGGTGACGGTCGAGGCGAGCGGTGAGCTGCAGGAGCTGAAGCTCACCGTGAACACGATGGTCGACCAGCTGTCGGCGTTCGCGGACGAGGTCACCCGCGTCGCCCGCGAGGTCGGCACCGAGGGCCAGCTCGGCGGGCAGGCCCACGTGCGCGGCGTCAGCGGCGTCTGGAAGGACCTGACCGACAACGTCAACGCGATGGCGAACAACCTGACCAACCAGGTCCGCAACATCGCGCAGGTCACCACCGCCGTCGCGGACGGCGACCTCGGCAAGAAGATCACCGTCGACGCGCAGGGCGAGATCCTGCAGCTCAAGAACACCCTGAACACGATGGTCGACACGCTGTCGGCGTTCGCGGACGAGGTCACCCGCGTCGCCCGCGAGGTGGGCACCGAGGGGCGCCTGGGCGGCCAGGCGCGGGTCCCGGGCGTGAGCGGCGTCTGGAAGGACCTCACCAACAACGTCAACGGCATGGCGTCCAACCTGACCTACCAGGTCCGCAACATCGCGCAGGTCACCACCGCCGTCGCCGAGGGCGACCTGGGCAAGAAGATCACGGTCGACGCGCAGGGCGAGATCCTGGAGCTGAAGGACACCGTGAACGGGATGGTCGACACGCTGTCGGCGTTCGCGTCCGAGGTGACCCGCGTGGCCCGCGAGGTCGGCACCGAGGGCCGCCTCGGCGGGCAGGCGGTCGTGCCCGGCGCGGGCGGGGTGTGGCTCGACCTGACCGACAACGTCAACGCGATGGCGAACAACCTGACCAACCAGGTGCGCGGGATCGCGCAGGTGACGACGGCGGTGGCGCAGGGCGACCTGACCCGCAAGATCGAGGTGGACGCGCGCGGCGAGATCCTGGAGCTGAAGACGACGCTGAACACGATGGTCGACACGCTGTCGTCGTTCGCGTCCGAGGTCAGCCGCGTCGCCCGCGAGGTCGGCACCGAGGGCCGTCTCGGCGGCCAGGCGATCGTGCCCGGCGCCGGCGGCATGTGGAAGGACCTGACCGACAACGTCAACGGCATGGCGTCCAACCTGACCTACCAGGTCCGCAACATCTCCCAGGTCGCGACCGCCGTCGCGCACGGCGACCTGACGCGGCGCATCGACGTCGACGCGCAGGGCGAGATCCTGGAGCTGAAGACGACGCTGAACACGATGGTCGACACGCTGTCGTCGTTCGCGTCCGAGGTGACCCGCGTCGCCCGCGAGGTCGGCAGCGAGGGGCGCCTCGGCGGCCAGGCCGAGGTCGAGGGCGTGTCCGGCACCTGGAAGCGGCTGACCGAGAGCGTCAACGAGCTGGCCGGCAACCTCACCACCCAGGTCCGCGCGATCGGCGAGGTCGCGAGCGCGGTCGCCAGCGGCGACCTGACCCGGACGATCACCGTGGAGGCGCGCGGCGAGGTCGCCGAGCTGTCCGACAACGTCAACCTGATGGTCGCGACGCTGCGCGAGACGACCCGCGCCACCGAGGAGCAGGACTGGCTCAAGACCAACCTGGCGCGGATCGGCGGGCTCATGCAGGGCCACCGCGACCTGCTGCAGGTCGCCGAGCTGATCATGCGGGAGCTGACCCCGACGGCGAGCGCCCAGTACGGCGCGTTCTACCTCGCCGAGAAGGCCGGCGACGAACTGGAGCTGGTGCTGATCGCCGGGTACGGGACGCGGCGCGACAGGACCGGGTCGGTCCGGTTCGCGCTGGGCGAGGGCCTGGTCGGGCAGGCCGCGCAGGAGCGCCGGCCGCTGCTGATCGCGGACGCGCCCGCCGACTACGTCAAGATCGGGTCGGGGCTGGGCGAGGCGTCCCCGGTCAACATCATCGTGCTGCCGATCGTGTTCGAGGACGAGGTGCTCGGCGCGATCGAGCTGGCCTCGTTCGGCCGGTTCACCGACGTCCACCTGGCGTTCTTCAGCCAGCTGATCGAGACGATCGGGGTCACGCTGAACGCGATCCGCGCGAACGCGCGGACCGAGGCGCTGCTCAGCGAGTCGCAGCGGCTCGCGCAGCAACTGCAGGAGCGGTCGGACGAGCTGCAGCGCCAGCAGGGCGAGCTGCGGCACTCCAACACCGAGCTGGAGGAGAAGGCGGCGCTGCTGGCCCAGCAGAACCGCGCGATCGAGATCCAGAACTTCCAGATCGAGCAGGCCCGGCGGACGCTGGAGGAGCGCGCCGAGCAGCTGGCGATCTCCTCCCGGTACAAGTCGGAGTTCCTCGCGAACATGTCGCACGAGCTGCGCACCCCGCTGAACAGCCTGCTGGTGCTGGCCAAGCTGCTGTCGGAGAACCAGGACGGCAACCTCACCGACAAGCAGGTGGAGTTCGCGCGGACGATCCACGAGTCCGGCACCGACCTGCTGGAGCTGATCAACGACATCCTGGACCTGGCGAAGGTCGAGGCGGGGAAGATGGAGGCGCACCCGCAGCGGCTGTCGGTCGCGGGGCTGGTCGACTACGTGGACGCGACGTTCCGCCCGCTGTCGGTCGACAAGGGCCTGCAGTTCGGTGTGGAGGTCGCGCCGGACGTCCCCGCCACCCTCAACACCGACGAGCAGCGGCTGCAGCAGGTGCTGCGGAACCTGCTGTCGAACGCGGTGAAGTTCACCGCCGAGGGCGAGGTGCGGCTGCTGATCGAGCGGGCCGGCGACATCGACTTCACGCTGCCCGCGCTGTGGAACACCCCGGACGTGATCGCGTTCCGGGTGATCGACACGGGGATCGGGGTCAGCGCCGACAAGCTGCAGGAGATCTTCGAGCCGTTCCAGCAGGCCGACGGGACCACGAGCCGCCGCTACGGCGGCACCGGGCTCGGCCTGTCGATCAGCCGGAACATCGCGCGGCTGCTCGGCGGGGAGATCCACGCGGAGAGCCAGCCGGGCCGCGGCAGCGTGTTCACGCTCTACCTGCCCGCCCAGTACAGCGAGCGCGAGGACCGGCGGCGCCCGGCGGCGCCGGAGGAGCCGGCCGCCCCGCCGGAGGGCGCGCGGGCCGGGGGCGGCGAGCGGGGCGACGACCGTCTCGCGCGCCGGGCGTCCGCCCCCGCCGCGGACGCCGGCCTGCCGGTGGAGCAGCGCCCGCCGGCGACGGAGCCCGAGCCGGCGCTGAACGGGCTGCTGGAGGAGCCGCCGGCCGACCTCCTCGACACCGTCCTGTCGGGGCGCAAGGTGCTGATCGTCGACGACGACGTCCGGAACGTCTTCGCGCTCACCAGCGTCCTCGAGGGCTACGGGATGGAGGTCCTCTACGCCGAGGACGGGCAGGCCGGGATCGACGTGCTGCACCGCAACCCGGACGTCGCGGTCGTGCTGATGGACGTCATGATGCCGGGGCTCGACGGTTACGCCACCACGGCCGCCATCAGGGAGATGCCGCAGTTCGCCGACTTGCCGATCATCGTCATCACGGCCAAGGTGATGAAGGGCGACCGGGAGAAGAGCCTCGACTCCGGCGCGTCGGACTATGTGCCGAAGCCCGTGGACGTGGACCATCTTCTTGACGTCATGCGGAACTGGCTGCAACCCTCCATCGTCCGCTGAGGAGAGGAGAGGCCCGGGCAGTAGGGTCGCCGTGGGCGGCGCTCGGCCGGCGGTGGCGGGGACCGGAATCGGAGAGGCGCGCGTGGACGACAAGGCGAAGATCCTGCTCGTGGACGACCGCGAGGAGAACCTGATCGCGCTGGAGGCCATCCTCAGCTCGCTCGATCAGGACCTCGTCCGCGCGCGGTCCGGTGAGGACGCGCTGAAGGCGCTGCTGACCGACGAGTACGCGGTCATCCTGCTGGACGTCGTCATGCCGGGCATGGACGGGTTCGAGACGGCCCGCGACATCAAGCGCCGCAAGAAGACCCGCGACCTGCCGATCATCTTCCTCACGGCGGTGAACAGCGACCCCGACTACGCGTTCCGCGGCTACGCCGCGGGCGCGGTCGACTTCATCTCCAAGCCGTTCGACCCGTGGGTGCTGCGCGCCAAGGTGTCGGTGTTCGTGGAGCTGCACAACAAGAACAAGCAGCTCCGCGACCAGACGGTCCTGCTGCGCGAGCAGGCCGCCCTGCTGCGCGAGCAGCAGACGCTCCTCAGCGAGCGCCCCGGCCCCGGCGCGCTCGACCGGGCCCGCTCCCGGCTGACGGCGGTGGAGGAGCAGGCCGAGGCGGTGGGCAAGCACCTCCCGCCCGCCCGCCGCGACGACTACGAGGAACTGGTCCGCCGCCTCGCCGGCCTGCGCGAGGCGCTGGACGGCGGCGACGAGGCCCGGTCCGCCTAGACCGGCCCGCCTGAACCGCCGGCGCGATAGCGCCGGCGGGTCCGCGCGTCAGGAGGACGCTTCGAGCCGCCCGCGCGCGGCGGCGATGCGGGTGAGGGTGCGCTCGCGGCCGAGGATCTCCAGCGATTCGAACAGCGGCAGGCCGACGGTGCGGCCGGTGACGGCGACGCGGACGGGCGCCTGGGCCTTGCCGAGCTTGAGGCCGTGCTCGGCGCCGACGCGCTCCAGCCGGTCCTTCAGCTCGGCGGCGTTCCAGGGGGCGTCCTGGTAGGCGGCCTCGGCCGCGGCGAGGATCGCGGCGGCCGGCTCCTTCATCGCCTTGTTCCAGGACTGCTCGTCGGACGGCGGCTCGTCCAGGAAGGCGAAGTCGATCATCTGGACGATCTCCGACAGCACCGCGACGCGGGTCTGCGCGAGCGGCGCCAGTTCGGCGAACACGGCGACGTCAACGTCGAAGGGGGCCTGCTCCAGGAACGGCAGGCATTCGGCGATGAACTTCTCGACGGGCAGCGCCCGGATGTACTCGCCGTTGATGGCGCGGAGCTTCTTGATGTCGAAGAACGCCGGCGAGGTGTTGACGTCCTCGATGCGGAACTCCTCGACGATCACGTCCCAGGGGACGATCTCCCGGTTGCCGGACGGGGCCCAGCCGAGCAGCATCAGGTAGTTGCGCATGGCCTCGGCGAGGTAGCCCTCGGCGCGGTAGTCCTCCAGGGCGACCTTGTCGCGGCGCTTGGACAGCTTCTGCCGCTTCTCGTTGACGATGACGGGCACGTGCGCCCACACGGGCGGCTCGGCGCCCAGCGCCTCCCACAGCAGCTGCTGCTTGGGCGCGTTGGACAGGTGCTCCTCGCCGCGCACCACGTGGGTGATGCCCTGGCTCATGTCGTCGACCGCGTTGGCGAGCAGGAAGGTGACCGAGCCGTCGGCGCGGGCGATGACGAAGTCCTCCAGGACGGCGTTCTCGAACACGGGCTTGCCGCGCAGCAGGTCGACGACGGTGGTCTGGCCCTCGTCGGGGGTGCGGAAGCGCAGGGCGCGCCCGGGGCCGGGCTCCAGGCCGCGGTCGCGGCAGAAGCCGTCGTAGCCCTTGTGCTGGTCGCCGGTGCGGGCGACGACGGCCTCGCGGCTGCAGTCGCAGTAGTAGGCGCGCCCCGCGTCCTTCAGGCGCCGGACGGCGTCGGCGTGCTTGTCGGCGTTGGCGGACTGGAAGTAGGGGCCCTCGTACTGCTCGCCGTCCATGCCGAGCCAGGCGAGGGCGCGGATGATGCCCTCGGTCCATTCGGGGCTGTTGCGGGAGGCGTCGGTGTCCTCGATGCGCAGCACCAGCGTCCCGCCCGACTGGGTGGCCATCACCCAGTTGAACAGCGCCGAGCGGGCGCCGCCGACATGGAACATGCCGGTAGGTGACGGGGCGAAGCGGACGCGGATCGAAGAACTCGAAGACATGCCTCAAGGGTAGGGCGCGCGGGCCCCCGCTCGCGCCGGGACCCGCGCGCCGCGGCGTGATCCGGACGCCCGGCTCAGGGCTTCCAGCCCGGGTCGCGGCCGGCCAGGCCGAGCACGCGGTCGAGCAGCGGCGCGTCCTCCGGCACGGGGACCTCGGGCCCGAACGCGCCGTACTGCCGGCTGACCTCGGCCGTGGGGACGATCTGCTCCCAGGCGGCCTGGACGACCTCGGGCGGGAAGCCGGGCTCGCGGCCGGTCGCGACGGCGAGGTCCCAGCCGTGCACGACGCATTCGCCGAAGACGATCCCGGCGATGAACGCGGCGGGCATGCCCTCCTTGTTGCCGGTGAGGCTGGCGTTGCCCTCCCAGGCGGCCGGGTCCTGCCACGCCTCGGCGGTCTTGCGGGCCTGCTCCCCGAACCGCTCGGCCCAGTGCGGCTCGGCGGTGAAGTCGTGGTCCTCCCCCGGCCCGGTCGTCGGGGCCTTGAGCGCGGCCGACCCGCCCCGCCCGTTCCAAAGGATCAGATGGTTCACCAGGCCCCGCACGTCCCATTCGGGGCACGGGGTGGGCGCGTCCATCCTCGCCTCGGGGATCTCCAGGACGATCCGCGCCGCGGCCTCCGCGGCGGGAAGCATCTGGCTCCGGATATCCATGATCTTTTCCTCGCTCATCTGTTCGAACATGCGGCCACGCTAGAACGGGTCCGCGGCACCGGTCTTGAAGAAACGCGACACCGCTAGCCTGGGCCGGTGGAACGATCCCTACCCGATGGGACGCGGGGCATCCTGCGGGCGCGGACGGCCCTGCGGCGCTTCCGGCTGGACAGGATCGCGCCGGGGCCGGCGGTCGCGCCGTTCGTGGAGAACTTCTGGGTGCTGCGGTGGGACCTGCGGGGCCGGCCGCCGCACCGGCAGCGGGTGCTCACGCGGCCGTCCGTCCACATGACGTTCACCAGCTACCTCACCGGCGGGCGGACGCGGGCGCGGATCGCGGGCGTCGTACGGGACGACTTCGTCGAGGAGATCTACGACGAGGGCCGCGTCGTGGGGGCCGCCTTCCGGCCGGGCGGGTTCCGGCCGTTCATGGACGCTCCCGCCGCCGCGCTCACCGGCCGGTTCGCAGCCGTGGAGGAGGTGTTCGGCGCCGCCGGCACGGCGCTCGCCGAGGAGGTCTTCGCGGCGGCCGGCGCCGAGGAGGCGGTCGGGCGGCTGGAGGCGTTCCTCGCCGGGGCGGCGCCCGAGCCCGATCCGTCCGCCGAGCGGGCCGCCGCGATCGTCGCGCGGATCGCGGCGCGGCCGGGCCTCGTGCGGGTGGGCGAGCTGGCCGCCGACGTCGGGCTCGGGCAGCGCAGCCTGCAGCGCCTGTTCCACGAGTACGTCGGGATCGGCCCGAAATGGGTGATCCGGCGGTTCCGGATGCAGGAGGCCGCCGAGCGGGCGGCCTCCGGCGACGGGGTCGACTGGGCGGCGCTGGCCGCCGACCTCGGCTACGCCGACCAGGCGCACTTCACCCGCGACTTCACCGCGGCGGTCGGGACGTCCCCCGCGAAGTACGCCCGCGAGGCCGGCCCTGGCACCATCGAGGCATGACCGCCCCCCGCGATCCCCGCCACGACCCGCTCGACGAGCCGCTCGACCAGCCGCTCGACCAGCCGCTCGACGACCTGGACGCCTTCCGCGCGCTGGCGGCCCGCCGGCTCGCCTCGTTCGAGCACACGACCGTCCCGGACGCGCCCGGCCTGCACCGCGCCGGGGTCGTGCTGTGCGCGGTGGAGCACGGCGGCGCCCCGTCGGTGATCCTGATCAGGCGCGCCTACCGGGGGCGGAACGCGGGCCAGTGGGGGCTGCCGGGCGGGCGGCTGGAGGACGGCGAGACGCCCGAGGAGGCGGCGCTGCGCGAGCTGCACGAGGAGATCGGCCTGGCCGCCGGCCCCGCGGACGTGCTCGGCCGGCTCGACGACTTCCCCGCCGCCTCGGGCTTCGCGATCACGCCGGTCGTGGCGGTGCTGGACGATCCCGGGCCGCTCGCGCCGAACCCGGACGAGGTCCACTCGGTGCACCACACCAGCCTGCGGAAGCTGGCCGACGACGGCACCCCGCACTGGGTCCCGCAGCCGGGCGGCGGCAGCCTCCTGCAGATGCGGCTCGGCCCGGACTGGAGCGTCCACGCCCCGACCGGCGCGATGCTGTGGCAGTTCCGGGAGGTGGTCCTGCTCGGGCGGGACGCCAGGGTCGCCGGCTTCCTCCAGCCCGACTGGACGCGCCACTGACGTCAGAACGTCCCGCCGTCGACGACGACGCGCTGCCCGGTGACGTAGGACGCGCCGTCGGAGACCAGGAACCGGACCACATCGGCGACCTCCTCGGGCGAGCACACGTGCCCGTACGGGGACGCGGCGTCCTGCTGCCGGATGTCCTCGACGCCGGCCGTGGCGCGCACGAGCCGGCGGCCCATGTCGGTGTCGACGAGGCCGGGGGCGACCACGTTGACGTGCATGCCGTTGCCGCGCTCCTCCTTGGCGAGGACCTGCGCGAGCGCCTCCATGGCCGCCTTGCCCATCGCGTAGGGGCCGCCGAACGCCGGCATGAGGTCGGTGATCACGCTGGACACGAACACGACGTCGCTGCGCTCGGCGCGGCGCAGCAGCGGCAGCAGCGCCTGGCTGACGTGGTGCGGGCCGAACGCGTGCACCCGCATGACGCGCTCCAGCTCCGCGGGGTCGGTGTCGGCGACGCCGTTGCCGCGGCTGGCGATTCCGGCGCTGTGCACGAGGATGTCCAGGGCGCCCAGTTCGTCCTCCACCCGCGCCGCCAGCGCCCGGCACTCGTCCACGCTGTCGACCGAGGCGCGGAACGCGCGGCCCTCCACGCCGGCGGCCTCGATGCCGGCGACGGTCTTGCGGGCGGCCTCCTCGTCCCGCCGGTAGGCGATGCCCACCCGCGCCCCGTCGGCGGCCAGGGCGAGCGCGACGGCGCGGCCGATCCCGCGGCTGCCTCCGGTGACCAGGGCGGTGCGTCCGGCGAGAGGGCTCATGGGCACTCCTTCATCAGGGGTCGCTTACGACGGTCCCATCCTGCACGTTCGCGGCCGTCCGCGGTAACCCGGCCCGGGCGCCGCCCTAGCCCGCCGGCTCGGCCTCGATGACGTGGTAGGCCGCGGGCGGCAGCGGGCCGGTGAACGAGACGCCGGTGAATCCGGCCGCGTCCAGCAGATCCCGGAAGCCGGCCTCGGTGCGCTCGCGCCCGCCCGTCGAGACGAGCATGTTCAGGTCGTTGCGGACGATGCCCGCGGCCTCCGGGGCGACCGTCTCCGGCATCACCTGCTCCAGGATCAGCAGGCGGGCTCCCGGGCGCATCGCCGCGCGGACGTTCCGCAGGATGGCGGCGGCCTTCGCGTCGCTCCAGTCGTGCAGGACGCTCTTGAGGACGTAGGCGTCCGCGCCCCCGGGCACGGCGTCGAAGAAGTCACCCGGGACGATCTCGACCCGGTCGGCGACGTCGCCGAGGACGCCGGAGGCGGCGGCGAGGCCGGCGGGCAGGTCGAACAGCAGGCCGCGCGGGCCCCGGTTCGCGCGCAGAATCGCGGCGAGCAGCGTGCCGTCGCCGCCGCCGAGGTCCGCGACCGTTCCGTAGCGGGAGAAGTCGTGGGCCTGGATGATCCCGGGCGCGACCGCGCGGGTGTGCTCGGCCATCGCCTCGTTGAACGTCTCCGACAGCTCCGGGTCGGACTCGAAGTACTCGAACGACGTCCTCCCGGTGACGCGTTTCCACGCGCACTCCCCCGTGCGCAGCGTCTCGGCCATGTCGCCCCAGGTCCGCCATACCTCCGGGCCGCAGAACAGCCGGACCAGCGCCCGGATCGAGTCGGGCGCGTCCGCGCGGAGCCGCTGCCCCTCGGCGGTCAGCGCGAACAGGTCCCGCTCCTTCTGCTCCACGGCGCCCAGGGTGACGAGGCCGCGCAGCAGCCGGTGGAGGGACGGCGCGTGCGTACCGGTCGCGTCCGCCAGTTCCTCACTCGACCGCGGCCCGCCGGCCAGGGCGTCGGCCAGCCCGATCTCGGCGGCCACGTAGATCATCTGCGCCGGCATGTATCCGAACGCCAGGTCCATCAGCGGTGATCTCGACATCGTCGGCTCCCCTCTCCGTCGTTCCCGACGCTAGGGAGCCCCGCCGTCCGGGGTATTGGACGAATGGAACCTTCCCCCGAACCCTCGTCGGCGAGGGCGGGTCAGCGGGTCAGGGTGCGCAGCCACGCCGCGGCGGTGTCGAGGTGCTCGTCGGTGAGGCCGGTCAGCGGGTCGATCTCCACGAGGAGGTGCTCGGCGACGTCCGGTTCCGCGGCGATGCACTCGGTGGCGTCGGGCTCGTCCTCGAACCACACGAACGGGCGGCTCTCCGCCCACGCGGCCACGTGCCGGGCCTTCCAGGCGCCGAGGGTGCGGCCCTCCTCGATGCCGGGGAACTGCGGGATGGGGACGAACGGCAGTTCCGGGAGCCCGACCCTGGGAGCGATCCATTCGTTGGCGTGCTCGCACCAGTAGCTCGCCCAGGCCAGTTCGGCCCCGGTGGACTCGGCGAGTTCGAGCAGGGCCGGGCCGTGCGCGGCGTTGAGCCACAGCTGGAAGGTCCTGCCGTCCGGCGAGCACCGGTGCCGCCGGAAACCCCGGTGGGGCCTGACGAAGGGATTGAGAACCCCGTCCACGTCCAGAAGAACCACCGGCGACCCCATACACCGGACCGTACGTCATCAAAGGCGCGCCGTCGAAGGTCATTTCTCGGCGTCGGAGTCTTACCGGGCGTCCGGCCGGGCATCCTCCGGTCATGTGCCGACTGTTCGGTATGACGACCGGCGGGCCGCGCGTCCGCGCGACGTTCTGGCTGGTGGACGCGCCGGTCAGCCTGAGCCGGCAGAGCCGCCGCATGCCGGACGGGACGGGCCTCGGCTGGTTCTCGCTGGGCGAGGAGCCCGTCCGCGACCGCGCGCCCATCGCCGCGTTCCGGGACGCCGACTTCAACGCCGAGGCGCGGCACGTCGTGTCGCACACCTACGTCTGCCACGTCCGCTACGCCTCCACGGGCAGGATCGACGTGCACAACTCGCACCCGTTCGTCATGGACGACCGGCTGTTCGCCCACAACGGCGTGGTGCGCGGCCTCGACGTCCTCGACTCGTGGCTCACCGACGTGGACCGGGCGCTGGTCCAGGGGCAGACCGACTCCGAGCTCGTCTTCGCCTACATCACGGCGGAGATCCGGCGCCAGGGCGACACGACGTCGGGGCTGGTCGCGGCCGTCCGGCGCATCGCCGCCGAGCTGCCGGTCTTCGCCCTCAACCTCCTGCTGGCCGAGTCCGGCCGGCTGTGGGCGCTGCGCTACCCGGAGACCCACGAGCTGTGGGTGAACCGGTCCGAGCTGGGCGAGCCCGGCGACACCCGCGACCTGGCGGCCGAACGCGAGCCCGGCCACGTGAAGGTCGTCTCGCACCGGGAGCCGTGCTGCGCGCATGTGGTGGCCAGCGAACGCATGGACGCCGACCCCGGCTGGCGGCTCCTCGCGCCCGGCGAGCTGCTCGTCGTGGACGGCTCGGACGCGTCCTCGCAGTTCCCCTTCGACGCGCCGGCGCACCCGCTGGCGCACGCCGACCTCTCCGCCGCGGAGTCCACCTCCCAGACGTGATCGACTTCGGCGTCCGGGACGTAGGGTGGACGACCGGAAACCCTGGAGGAGCCCGGATGACGCACGAACTCACGCTGATGGCCGTCCACGCCCACCCGGACGACGAGGTCCTCGGAACCGGCGGGCTGCTCGCCCGCAGCGCCGCCGAGGGCGTCCGGACGGTGCTGGTCACCTGCACCAACGGCGAGCAGGGCGACGACTCCGGCGGCGTGAAGCCCGGCGAGCCCGGGCACGACGCGGAGGAGGTCGCGCGGCGCCGCCTCGCCGAACTGCGGGAGTCGGCCCGCCTGCTGGACATCGCCCATCTGGAGCTGCTCGGCTACCGCGACTCCGGCATGGACGGCTGGCCGACGAACAGCGACCCGCGCGCGTTCCCGAACATCCCCCTCGACGAGTCCGCCGGGCGGCTGGCCGAGCTGATGGAGCGCTACCGCCCGCAGGTCGTCGTCACCTACGACGAGAACGGCGGCTACGGCCATCCCGACCACATCCAGGCGCACCGCGTCGCGCTGGCCGCCGCCGAGAAGAGCGGCGTCCCCGACAAGCTCTACTACACGGCCATCCCCCGTTCCGGCATCAAGCAGATGTTCGAGACGGCGCGCGACGCCGGCGTCGACATCGACTTCGACCCGCCGGACGACTTCGGCACCCCGGACGAGCTGATCACCAGCATGGTGGACGTCTCCGCGCACGTGGACGCCAAGCGCAAGGCCCTGGAGGCGCACGCCAGCCAGGGCGAGAACATCTTCCTGCTGCGGATGCCGGAGGAGATGCAGCGCGCGGCGTTCTCGTTCGAGTCGTTCGTCCGGCACTTCTGCCGCGTCGACGCCCCCGCCAAGGAGGACGACCTGTTCGCGGGCCTCAGGTGACGCGCCGCCGCGCCCAGCCGCCGGTCGTGCTCGGCGGGCCTCCGGCCTCCCGATGACGGCGGCTCAGCCGGTGCGGATCGCCGCCGGGTCGATGGTCCAGTGGTTGGTCCGCAGGGACTTGCCGGCGAAGACGACGTCCTTCTCCCCGACGAGGGTGAAGCCGAGCGAGCGGCAGATCCCGTTGGACGGCGCGTTCGTCGTCGCCGGGAACGCGTGGACGGCGCCCCAGCGGCCGTCGTCGCCCGCCGCTTCGAGGAGCGTCCGGACGGCGTGTTCGGCGACGCCGCGGCCCTGCCATTCGGGCAGCACCATCCAGCCGATCTCGGAGATGGGTTCGCCGTCCATCTCGTGGGTCCAGAGGGACACCGTCCCGGCGACCGCCGCGGGGTCGCCGGCGGGCACGATCATCTTGATCCAGGCCGTGCCGGCCGCGGCGGCGGCGACGTCGCGGCCGACCTTGGCCGCCATGCCCTCGCGCGGCAGCGGTCCGCCGAGCTCGGCCATCATGACCGGGTCGCAGCGCATCCTGATGTAGGCGCCGACGTCGCCCGGCCGGACATCGCGCAGGTGCAGCCCCGGGTCCATGGTGTTCCATCATCGCAAACGATCGCCGCCGCGGGCGCCGCGTCGTTCAGGGCCGGTAGGTGCCGAAGTACCAGTCGTTGCCGTCCGGGTCGCGGGCCGCGTAGTCGCGGGAGCCGTAGTCCTGGTCGGTGAGCGGCCGGAAGATCTCGGCGCCGGCGGCCTTCGCGCGGTCGTGGTGGGCGTCGGGGTCGTCGACGGCGACGTAGACCGCCGCCGCGGGGACGTCCGCGCTGCCCAGCATGATGAGCCCGGTGTCGAAGCGCATCTCGGCGTGGACGATCTTCCCGGTGTCGTCCTTGTGCGCCGCGACCTCGGTGAAGCCGAACGCCCTCTCCAGCCACGCCATCGTCCGCGCCGGGTCGGCGGACCTGATCAGCGGGTAGAAGGTCCGGCGGATCTCACTCGTCATGTCGTCCTCCCTGCTAGTCGGGGCGGCGGGGTCTGACATGCCCAGTGTGCGGCGGGCCGATCCCCCCGTCTTGGACGAATGGCACCTCAGCGGCGCGCGGCGTCGCGTTCGGCGGCGAGGCGGCGGGTCTCCGGCGAGACCGGGGCGCCGAGGATCGCGGCGACGACGTCGATCAGGTAGCTGGTGAACAGGCGGTCGTCGGTGCGCGGCCCGGAGCGGGCGCGCCGCGCCAGCTCGATCGAGGCGTACAGGATGGCGGTGAAGCGGCGGTGCAGGCGCGCCGCGTCCTCTTCGAGGAGGGGCTCGACCAGGTTCCGCCAGCGGCACAGGCTGTCGCGCGGATCGTCCAGCACGGCGAGGGGGACGATCGGGTCCGGCCGGTTCACCACGTCCGCCCAGATCTGCAGGTAGGCGCGGCCCGACGCGTCGGCCAGCCGGGCGGCCATGGGGCGGACGAGGGCGGCGGCGAGGGGCC
Organism: Spirillospora sp. NPDC127506; assembly: GCF_040302145.1. Taxonomy (NCBI): domain Bacteria; kingdom Bacillati; phylum Actinomycetota; class Actinomycetes; order Streptosporangiales; family Thermomonosporaceae; genus Spirillospora; species Spirillospora sp. NPDC127506. Next base: position 23,566 of record NZ_JBEORG010000005.1, read on the forward strand.
GGACGCCCTGCTCGCCGTCCTCGTAGGCGTCGAGCAGGGCGTGCCGGCGGGCCTCCACGTCGGGGGCGTGCCGCGCGAAGATCGCGCGGAGGATCCCGGCGCGGCCCCCGAAGTGGTACTGGACGGCGGTGGCGTTGCGGGCGCCGGCCTCCTGGAGGATCTCCCGGAGGCTGACGGCGTCCACGCCGCGCGCGGCGTAGAGGGCCTCGGCGGCGTCCAGCAGGCGTTCGCGCGTGTCACTCATCGCCGATCGCGAGCTCCAGCGCCTCGGCGAACCGCTCGCGGGCAGCCTCCCGGAGGGTGGGCAGGTGGTGGGACGGCCACAGCCCGCCGGCGGGTTCGACGTCGCGGAGCAGCTGCCGGGCCAGGGTGATCTTGTGGACCTCGGTGGGGCCGTCGGCGATGCCGAGCGCCTCGGCGGCGAGCAGCATGGCCGCGAACGGCATCTCGTTCGACACGCCGAGGGCGCCGTGCAGGTGCATCGCGCGCTGCACGACGTCGTGGTAGACCTTCGGCATCGCGGCCTTCACGGCGGCGATGTCCTTGCGGACCTTCTTGTAGTCCCGGTGCTTGTCGATCAGCCAGGCGGTGCGCAGGACCAGCAGCCGGAACTGCTCGATCTCGATCCAGCTGTCGGCGATCTTCTCGCGGGTCATCTGCATCTTGGCGAGCGGCCCGAACCGGGTCTCCCGGGAGACCGCGCGCTCCAGCATCATGTCGAACGCCCTGTGGACCTGCGCGATCGTCCGCATGGCGTGGTGGATGCGGCCGCCGCCGAGGCGGGTCTGCGCGATGGCGAACGCGCCGCCCTCCTCGCCGAGGAGGTTCTCGGCCGGGACGCGGACGTTCTCGTAGCGCAGGTAGCCGTGCGAGCCCTCCCGCTCGCCGCCGACGCCGACGTTGCGGACGGTGGTCAGTCCTGGCGCGTCGGCCGGCACGATGAACATCGACATGCCCTGGTACGCCGACACGTCGGGGTTCGTCACGGCCATCACGATGAGGAACGTCGCGTGGCGCGCGTTGGAGGAGAACCACTTCTCGCCGTTGATGACCCAGCCGTCCCCGTCCCGGACGGCGCGCGTGGTGAACAGCGTGGGGTCCGCTCCGCCGTGCGGCTCGGTCATCGAATAGGACGAGGAGATCTCGCCGTCCAGCAGCGGCCGCAGGTAGCGCTCCTTCTGCTCGGGCGTGCCGAAGTGGGCGAGGATCTCCGCGTTCCCGGAGTCGGGCGCCTGGCAGCCGAACACCGACGGCGCCCACCGGGAGCGCCCGATGATCTCGTTCAGCAGGGCCAGCTTCACCTGGCCGTATCCCTGCCCGCCGAGCTCGGGGCCGAGGTGGCACGCCCACAGCCCCTTCTCGCGCACCCGGTCCTGCAGGGGGCGGACGAGCCGCTTGTAGCGGGGGTCGCTCTTGTCGTACGGGCTGCCGAGCACCAGGTCGAGCGGCTCGACCTCGTCCCGGACGAAGGCGTCCGCCCAGTCGAGGAGTTCCTGGTAGTCGGGGTCGGTCTCGAAGTCCCAAGCCATGGCGAGCCTCCTGCGTCGTTTCCCCGATAATCGACCTATCTGAGTATGTAATGCAAGTGCATGACTGTTACTCTCCGGTTGACCTTGCGCCGGAAAGGGACCCGCCGTGCAGCCTGAGCAGATCGACCGCGACCTCGTGGACTTCGGCGTCCTCGGCGGGTGGATGGACGGCCGGGGCCTGCCGGTCGGCCCGTTCGAGGACGTCGCGCCGCTCGCGGGCGGCACGCAGAACACGCTGATCCGGTTCCGCCGGGGCGGCCGCGACTACGTGCTGCGGCGCGGGCCGGCCCACTTGCGCGCGAGGACGAACGACGTGCTGCGCCGCGAGGCCCGGGTGCTGGCGGCGCTCGACGGCACCGACGTCCCGGCGCCGCGCCTCATCGCGGCCTGCCCGGACGAGTCGGTGCTCGGCGGCGCGGTCTTCTACCTGATGACGCCGGTCGAGGGCTTCAACGCCACGGTCACGCTCCCGGACCTGCACGCCGGCGACGCGTCGGTCCGGCGCGAGATGGGCCTGAACGCGGCCCGCGCGCTGTCGGCCCTGGGCGCGGTCGACCACGAGGCCGCCGGGCTGGGCGACTTCGGCAAGCCGGAGGGCTTCCTGGAGCGGCAGGTGGGCCGCTGGATGTCCGAGCTGGACTCCTACAGCGCCCTGGACGGCTATCCCGGCCCCGACATCCCCGGCCTGGACGACGTCGCCCGCTGGCTGGAGGACAACCGCCCCAAGGTGTGGCGGCCGGGAATCCTGCACGGCGACTACCACCTGGCCAACCTGATGTACTCCTTCCACGGCCCCGAGGTCGCCGCGATCGTCGACTGGGAGATGTGCACGATCGGCGACCCGCTGCTGGACCTCGGCTGGCTGCTGGCCACCTGGCCCGACCGCGACAATCGGAGCACCGCGCTGGCCGGTCCGCTGGGCGCGGCGGGCGGCCTGCCGCCGGCGGACGAGCTCGTCGCGGCCTATGCCGAGCGGGAGGACGCCGTCGCGGGCCGCGACCTGTCGTCCATCACCTGGTACGCGGTGCTCGCCTGCTTCAAGCTCGGGATCGTCCTGGAGGGCACGCACGCGCGCGCGTTCGCCGGGAAGGCTCCGAAGGAGACCGGCGACCTGCTGCACGCGATCACTCTGGGCCTGTTCCAGCGCGCCCACGGGTTCATCGGGTCGTGATGGAGATCCGCGGGGGCGGCCCCGGCGACGCGCCGCTGATGCTCGCGATGCTGGACGGCGCGGTCGCGTGGCTCGCGGCGCACGGCCGGACCGGGCAGTGGGGCCGCGAGCCCTGGTCGGCCGATCCGCGCAAGGTGGAGCGGATCACCGGCATCGCCCGCGACGACGAGATCTGGGTGGCCGAGGCGGACGGGCGTCCCGCCGGGGCCATGGCCGTGGCGTCCCGCCCGCCGCGCTACGTCGACCCGGTCGACGAGCCGGAGCTCTACATCACGCTGCTGGTGACCGACCGCGCGTTCGCCGGGCGCGGGGTGGGCGGCGCGCTCATCGCCAAGGCGAAGGACGAGGCCCGGGCGAAGGGCGCCTCACTGCTGCGCGTCGACTGCTACCGCGGCGACGACCGGCGGCTCGTCGACTACTACCGCCGCCACGGGTTCGAGCCGGCGGCGGAGTTCACGGTCGGCGACTGGCCGGGGCAGCTGCTGTCGCAGCAGGTGAAGCCCGCCGAGGTTGAAAATCCGGGCCGCGGGACGCAGCCTGGGGAGTGACCGGCGCGAACGGGGCAGTCGGTGACGCCCTTACGCCGCACGGACGGCGACCGAGCCGCTCGCCTCGTTCCGCCGGTCGACACTGACGTCGGATTTCCGCCAGCGCGCCCGCCCGGTGCCCGGGCACGCTCGGACCATGCCGGACGACTTTCGCTTCGGCGTCGTGGGCGAGTCGATCCGGTCGGGCTCCGGCCTGGCCGGGACCGCCCGCCGCGCCGAGGAACTCGGATATGACGTTCTGACGCTGCGGGACCACTTCGTCGCCGAGCCCTTCGGCGACCAGCTCGCCCCGATGGTGGCGCTGGCGTCCGCCGCGGCCGCCACGCGCACCCTGCGGCTGGGCACGATGGTCCTCGCCAACGACTACCGGCACCCGGTGATGCTCGCCAAGGAGGCCGCCACCCTCGACCACCTGTCGGGCGGGCGGTTCGAGCTGGGCCTCGGCGCCGGCTGGCTGCGCGCGGAGTACGAGGCCGCCGGGATGCCCTTCGACGCGGCCGGGACGCGGGTCGGCCGCCTGGAGGAGTCCCTGCGCATCCTGCGGAGCCTCCTGGACGGCGAGAAGACCGTGTTCGCCGGGGAGCACTACCGCATCGACGGCCTGACGGTCTTCCCGCGCCCCGCCCGGCGTCCGCCGCTCGTCGTCGGCGCCGGCAGCAGGCGCATGCTCGGCATCGCGGGGCGCCTCGCCGACACCGTCGGCGTCCTCCCCCGCGCACTCCCCGAAGGGGCGATCTCCGACGAGATCACCGAGCGGCTGCCGGACACCATCGCCCGCAAGGTCGACCTGGTGCGGGAGGCCGCCGGAGAACGGGACATCGAGCTGAGCATGATGGTGACGCCCGCGTTCGGCCCCGACCCCCGGAAGGCGGCCGCGCGGGTCGCGGTGACGCGCGGCTGGGGGACGTCGGCGGCCGGCCTCGTCCTGGACATGCCGTCCCAGTTCGTCGGCCCGCCCGAGCACATCGCCGAGCAGATGCTCGCCCGCCGCGACCGCTACGGCTTCACCTACTATCAGGTCCCGGACGCGTGCATGGAGGAGTTCGCCCCGGTCATCCCGCTGCTGGCCGCCTAGCCGGCGGCCTTGGGCGGGGTCGGCGAAACCGGCGTCCACGGCGGGGCTCAGCTCCGCCTCCGTGAGGCGGTCCCCTTCCCAGGTGCCGACTTCCAAGGTGTCGACGAAGATCCCCACCATAAGGAACCCGTTTCATTCAATGGAAACGGGATCTTGCCGGGGTGGCGGGGTCGGCGCTCGCTGCGGACCATGAGCGAGACGCCGTCCAGGGAGCCGGTGCGGGAGGGGGCCGGAGAGCTGAGAACGGGGATCCCCCGGTGATCTCGCGATACCGGGGGATCCCCGTTTCCCATGCACCGGCAGCCCTGTGCCGGGTCTGTGCGAGTCCGCAAGAGCCGCGGTGAACCGGCTCGCGTGCGGGCCTCGGGACGGATGGGTCAGGAGCCGAAGGGGCGGGGCTTCCCCTTCTTGCCGGCGCCGTGGCCCCAGGAGAGGACCTCCCACTTGACGTTCTTCAGGTGGCCCTCGCCCGTGCCGGCGTTGTACTTGCTCTTCGGCTTCCCGCCGTCGAGCAGGTAGCGGAAGGTGTAGGTGTCCAGGTCGAGCATGACGCCCCGGTGGGACGGCTCGCCCGGCCCGCGGTCACCGATGAACCCGGTGACGGTGCGGCCGTGGTAGCTGACCTTCACCTTGGTGTGCATGGGCCAGCTCGGGCTGGCGAACAGCCCCTTCTGCATGGGCTTGCCGCCCGCGGGGGCGCCGGTGTCGCCGTTCACGCCCGACCCGTCGTCCCAGAAGTAGGACGCGGTGGTCTTGCCGCTGAGCAGGACCTTCGGGTCCTTCTTCGCGCGCTTGACGTCGGACTTGCCGGCCTTCTCGGACTTCTCGCCGGCCTTCGAGCCGGCCTTCGCCGCGCTCTCGCCGTTCTTCAGGGTCCCGTGCGGGGAGGTCTTGTGCTCCTGCGAGGCGACGGCCTGCTGCGACAGGAACTGCTTTTCCGGAGCGGAGTCATCGCTGGCGGCTGCGACGCCGGCCACGAGCATGCCCGCGAGGGCGGTGCCGGTGACGCCGGTCAGGACGACGTTGATCGCTCGCTGCTGCATGGATTTCCTTCGTTCGGGGTACAGGGCTGCCGCTCGCGCTGATGGCGCGCTGCTCCCCCCGGTGGCGATGCGCCGTTTCCGGGCAGGGGTGAGCGGCTCCGAGACTCGGGACTCGGGAGATGCCGTCGCGGTGAAGGATCCGCTTGGAACGGTCCACGGGCATGGCGGACCGCGCCCGCGCTCAGCTCCGCACGACCGTTCTCGGGCGTGCGTGAGGCACGGGCTTCAATGAAGCGGAAGGGATGCCGACCGGGGGCTCACAGGCTCGGCCCGGTGCGGCCGGTGCATGGTACGGCCGCTGTTCGGCTTGAGGATCCCGCCTGGCGGGCGGGAGGCGACGGTTATGTGATTGGCCAGGTCAAGGGCACTTTGACCCGACCTGAGCTTGACTATATACGGCTTTGCCGTGCTTTCGCCAAACTCGGGTTTTCTTTACCTTTGCCCAGGTAGATCATTTTCTCGGGTGCCCACCCGAGGCCGGGCTCAGGACCGCGGAGCGCCGGACCGGAGGTCTCTTGGCATCACCACGACAGCGTAAAGAACACCTCTACCCCAACGGGCATTCCATCTGACGCCCTGCGGAAGGTAAAGCCTCGTCAGTGCGTCGGGTAGACCGTCGGCACGAGGGGGGTCGGCCCGGTGCCGCCGCTGAAGACCGGGGCGCCCGGCTGCTGCGGGACGAACGGGGCCTCCGCGTAGCCCGCCTCCGGGTATCCGGGGCTCGCGTACTCGGCGCTCCCGTAGGCGGGCCCGCCGTACGGGCCGGCCGCCGCGACGATCGGACCCTGCGCCGCCGGGACGGCCTGGGTCGCGGTCGGCGGTACGTGGGAGCCGTCGACTCGGCGGGGCTCGGGCCCGGGAACGCCGCCCCGCTCCGCACGGCGCTCGGCCAGCAGGGCCATGAGCGCGTGGGCGGTCTCGGCGTCCATCTTCAGCAGGACGCTCGGCATCCCGGACTGGTCGACGAACGGGGAGACCGAAGGGGCCGGCAGCTGCGGGAGCGCCGCCCGCATCTCCTCGCGGAGATCCTGGGCCAGCCGCAGCGCCTGTCGGTCACTGTCGCTCAAGTGTGCGTTCATCGCGATCTCCGGGGAGTTCACGTGCGGGGGTCCGGGGATCATCCTGCTAGGGATGGCGTGCAGGTGCAAGGGCTGATGCACGTGCATTTCAAGAATTCTCACCCCGTAACCCCCGCGTCCGTCGATCGTTCCGGGTCACTCCATGCCGCGCTTGCCGGGCGTCCAGAACGGCTTGACCAGCACGGATGCGCGCGGCCACCCCCGTTCGCGGACCAGATGCGCCCGGACGGCCTGCACGGTGCGCGCCTCCCCGGCTACGTAGGCGATTCCCGGTTCCGCGGGCAGTTCCAGCGCCCGCACGGCGTCCACGAGCGCCTCCGACCCGGCCGCGGAGGCGTCCCCGCGGTGGCGCCACGTCAGCTCCCCGCTCCTCGGGAGCGGCAGCCCGTCCTCCGGTCGGGAGACTTCGATCACACCGTGCACGGGAACGTCCGGCTCTGCGGCGCGGAGCATCGCGGCGAACGGGACCGAGGCCGTCTCCTCCCCGGCGAACAGGTGGTAGGCGCCCGGACGCAACCCGAACCGCCCCTCCGGCCCACCGAAAACGATCTCCTGCCCCGGCCTGGCGCTGCGCGCCCACCGGGCGCCGGGCCCATCCCCCTCGTGATCCATGACGCACAGCTGCATGACACCGGCGGCCCGGTCGTAGTCCCACACCGAGTAGGTGCGCAGCGCGTCGCGGACGGCCCCGCTGATCCACGTCCGGAGGGCAGTGATGTCGGCCACGTGGACGCGGACCTGCTGGCCGGGCGTCCAGTCCAGCCCGGGCACGCCGCCGACGCGGATCCACCGCATCCGCCCCGGCGCCGGCCGCACGTCCTCGATCCGGCCGCGCACGAACATCCGATCGACCAGCCGCCGCCGCACACCGCGCACCGCGGCGCCCTCCCCTGCGGACACGCCCACTCCTCCCATTGTTGAGATATATCTCGTTGGTCGCCGATCAAGATATATCGCCTTTCCTCCGCGCGCCAGGGATACGCCCCACTCCGCCCGAGCCGGACCTCCGAGGGTGCGGACCGGCGGCGACGGGCGGGGATACGGGCTTCGCTGCGGAGCCGTGGACCGGGGTGCGGCGTTGGGGATTGTCGGTGGTCGGCGGCATCCTGGACGGATGACCGAAACGCTCAGCCTTCAGGCCCTCAACCGCGCCACGCTGGCGCGGCAGATGCTGCTCGCCCGGCAGAAGCTCCCTGTCGGTGAGGCGGTGCAGCTGCTCTTCGGCATGCAGGCGCAAGAGCCGAAGCCGCCGTTCCTGGGGCTGTGGACGCGGGTCGACGGTTTCCAAGCGTCCGACCTGCACGCCGCGCTGCACGACCGGTCGATCGTCCGCGCCACGATGATGCGGGCCACGCTGCACCTGATGACGGCCGCCGACTACACGGCGTTCCGCACGGCGATGCAGCCGATGCTGCACGGCGCTTTGCGCGTCCTGGGCGACCGCGCCAAAGGGCTGGACCTGGAGAAGGTCGTCCCGGCGGCGCGTTCCTTGCTCAACGGGGGGCCGCTGACGTTCAACGAGGTGCGTGCGCAGTTGCAGGAGCGGTTCCCGGACGTCAACGACCGCGCCCTCGGCTACGCCGTCCGCCTGTGCGTGCCGCTGGTCATGGTGCCCACGCAAGACAGGTGGAGCTTCCCTCGCACGCCGCAGTTCACGCCGGCCGGCACCTGGCTCGGCGAGGAGCCCGCGGCCGATGAGGCCGTCGACGAACTGGTGCTCCGGTATCTGGCGGCCTACGGGCCGGCGTCGGCGGCGGACGCCCAGACGTGGTCCGGGCTGGCCTCCACCGGCGAGGCTCTGGAACGCCTGCGGCCCGGCCTGCGCGTCTTCACCGACGACAAGGGCCGGGAGCTGTTCGACCTGCCGGACGCCCCGCGGCCCGGCGAGGACGTTCCGGCCCCAGCGCGGTTCCTGCCCGAGTTCGACAGCCTGGTCCTGGCGCACGCCGACCGCCGGCGGGTCATCGCCGACGCCCACCGGCCCATGCTCACCACCAAGAACCTGCGCGTCCGCGCCGTCTTCCTCTGGGACGGCTTCGCCCGGGGCATCTGGGAGACCGAGTACAAGCGCAAGGTCGCCGCACTGCGGATGCGTCCGTTCGAGCCCCTCCCCCGAGCGGCCGTGGACGAGCTGACCGCCGAAGGCGAGGCGCTCCTGCGGTTCCTGGAACCGGCGGCCAAGGAGACCGTCGTCAGCGTCGAGTCCTCTTAGGCGATGGCACGGCCGAGCCCTTCCCAGTAGGGGGCGCGGAGCTCCTTCTTGAGGATCTGGACACCACCCGGTACTGCACGCCGTCCCCTTCCGAATCTCGTTCGGTTCTGCGCGGCCGACCCTATCGATCGCGGCGCGGCCCGCGGAAGCACCGGCCCGCCGCCACATGCGGACATGACGCTGTGAGCGTGGACAACTTCGAATAGTGATCAATCTGATACATTCGTTGGTTGAAAGATCCATCAAATGGGCGCAAGCTGTGGCCGACGTCCGGAATGCCCCGCCCGTTCCTACTGACCGACCGCCGACAGGACGCGACCAATGTTCGAGATCTGGGAGACGAGTGAGCCGGCCCGGCTCATCAGCGACGCGGGGAGCCTGAAGGTGGCGCTGGAGAAGATCGACACGATGTGCCGCCTCCGGCACGACCAGGCCGTGGCCCACGTCGGCGAGGCGGGCGAGGGGTACCACTTCGAGATCAGGGATCACGACGGCAAGGCCCTCGCGCGGCTCAGCTACGTCCCCGACACGTCCCGCGCGTACCAGAGCGTCGTGGTCGAGGAGATGCGGGGCGCCGACGGCTCGTGACCGCGTCCCTCAGGCGGCCCCGGTCTTGACGGCCGGGGCCTTCGCATGCCGCGGACGTCCCCGGGTGGCAGGATGCTTCGTGACCTTTGACGCCGGACGGCGGGAGCGGTGGTGCGGAAGTCGTGGCGACGCCATGCCGGGCCGGCCGATCGTCCCGGGGACATCGCCGCCGCGCTGATCGCCGAAGCGCTGCGGGCCCTTTCCCTCAATGACGGCGCGGCCTTCGGCCGTCTCGCGGCAGGGCTGGCAGACCGTCCGGGGCATTGGACGCCGACCGTCGACCGGTGCCTCGCCGCGCGCCTGCGCCGAGCCGTCTCCACGGCGTGGGCCCGCGGTTGGCAGCCGGCCGACGTGACCCGCTACGCGACCCGCCGCCGCACCGCCCGGCACGCGCGCCTGGCCGCGGACGCGATCGCCGGCGAAATGCGCGCCTACTCCCCCACCACCGTGGACGACCGCTGGCATGAGCAGCTCGCCACCCTCCAGGCGACCGTCTGGTGGACGGACGACGCCTCACATCCGTCCGAATGGTGCGTGCGCGAAGGCGTCGACCGCACGGCGTACATCACAACGGCGCTCGAACTGATCCACCTCCTGGAAGGTCTCCCGAGACTCCCCCACCTGACCCCGGCTCCAGGCATGTCCGACGGAACGTTCGATCGGGAGACCCACGCGAGGTCTCAAGACGTCGATCAGCGAATGCTGGGCAAGGTCAGGGCGCTGCTCGCCAAAGCGGAGTCGACCGAGTTCCCCGATGAGGCGGAGGCGCTGAGCGCCCGCGCCCAGGAGTTGATGGCGCGGCACAGCATCGACCATGCGCTGCCGGCCGCGGAGAGCGGCGACACCGCCGGGCCCGCCGGGCGGCGCATCGCGGTGGACAGCCCGTACGACGCGCCGAAGGCGGTCCTGCTGACGGTCGTGGCCGACGCGAACCGGTGCAGGGCGATATGGCACCGTGAGCTGGGCTTCTCCACGGTGATGGGGTTTCCGGCCGACCTGGCCGCTGCGGAGATGCTGTTCACGTCGCTGCTCGTCCAGGCGACGTCCGCCGTGGTGCACGCGGGTCCGCGACGGGACGCGCGAGGGCGGTCAAGGACGCGGTCGTTCCGCCACGCCTTCCTCAACGCCTACGCCGCCCGCATCGGTGAGCGGCTGCGCGAGGCCGCGGACAGGGCGGCCGCGGACGCCGGCGGGAAGGATCTGCTTCCCGTGCTGGCGGCGCGCGACCGGGCCGTCGAACAGGCCGTCGACGCGATGTTCCCGAACCTCGCCAAGGGACGGGCGGGTTCGGTGTCCAATTACGAGGGCTGGGTGGCCGGGCGGGCGGCCGCGGACCTGGCCAGCCTGAACGGGCGCTCCGAGATCACCGGGGCGTTCCGCCGTCCGTAGCGCACGGGGTCCCCCCGGGGGGCGAGGGGGACGTCCGGTCATGTGCTTGCTTCTTTCTGGTCCGTGCTGGTCGCGGGAGCGGGTCAGGCCTTCTTGCGCCGGGTGTTGCCGCCCCGGCCGCGCAGCGGCACGCCCGCCTCCTTCAGGACGTTGTAGATGAACCCGTACGACCGGCCGGTCTCGGCGGCCAGGTCGCGGATGCTCTCGCCCGCCGCGTAGCGCGGAGCGAGCTCGGCGGCGAGCTGCGTGCGTTCGGCACCGGTGACCCGGGTGCCCCTCGACAGTGTGCGTGCCACGGGGACCTCCTGTTCCAAGGCTGCGCCGCGGGGCCCGTCCCCGCAGCTCACAGCAGTGTTGATCTCCCCAACGTACACATTCCCCCTGATTACGCCGTCGATGCCGCGCGAATCACCGCGAATTCGGCCAGAGCTGGTCTTATCCGTGGTGAACGGCGTGTCGGAACTAGACAGACGTCCCTCGGACCGCCGTCGACCGCCCGATCCGCACGGCCGCCCCCCGCACCGACCCCCAGACCGGAACCCGATCTTTTTCCACAACCCACCTGCTCCCGCCCCGTCCGCCGCCTCACCAGGCGGACAGGGCGCAGGCGAAGAAGCCCGAAGCCGTCCCCCGGCCGCCACCGCTCCCAGACAGCTGCGGTCAACCGACCGGACCGCAGCCGGACCCCGTCCCCGCGACACCACCCCGGGCTCCAGGCGGCGGCCGACGAGGGGGCTGGAGTCGATGAGGCACCCCAGGCTGGGGTTGATGGGATCGGGACGAACCGTGAACCCGCCTAGCGTCCGCCGAGCGGGCCGGTCGGGACGACCGGGCCGGGGGCGGCCAGGACCGGGCCGGTCAGGACCGCGGGACCCGCGGGGGGACCGGCGGGGCCGGCCGGAACGGGATCGGCGGGGCTCGGCGCAGCCGCCACGGCGTCCGTCGTGAGGGCGGCCGCGGTGGCCTGGGAGGCGGCTTCGCGGAGGGAGAGGTCGGAGCGGCGCAGCGGATGCCGCAGGGGCTCGAACGGGAAGAGCGACGTCTCGGCGAGCCCGTCGACGACCAGGAGTTCGCCGGGGTCGAGGAGCCGCCAGCCGGGCCGGTCGTCCATCGGCTCGCTGGCGATGACGACGGCGGGCACGGCGTCCTGGGCGCCGGGATCGGCCGCGCCGCCCTGCCCCGGGGACAGCACCCACAGTTCGTTGCTGTCCGGATAGCGCAGCGCCCAGAGGCGTCCGGCCTCCGCGATGAGCAGGTTGAGCGCGAAGACGGGGAGCTCCGCGCCGATGCGGCGCACCGCCTCGATGATCCCGGTGGTCGTGTCGCCGCGGCGCCGGATCTCCGCGGTCAGGTAGGCGAAGACCAGCTCCGAGTCGGTCTCCCCCGAGACGTGGGCGCGCTCGACGTCCGTCAGCCACGTCCGGAGGATGTCGAGGCCCTTCACCACGCCGTTGTGGGCGAACAGCCGGTCGCTCATCACGAAAGGGTGGCAGTTGTGCACTGTCAGCCCGCCTACGGAAGCGTCGCGAACGTGCCCCACGAACGTGTGGGACGGGACGTTGCGGGCGTGCAGGTCGAAGTCCGCGTTCTCGAAGGCGGCCAGGGGCGCCCGGTCGCGGACGGGTTCACCGCCGAGGGAGAACCAGCCGAGACCCGCGCCGTGCTGCATCCGGTGACTCTGCGCGCGCAGGCTCCGGGGCGCGTCCAGCAGCCAGTGCGCCGCCCTGACCCGCGGGCCGCCCGTGCTCATACCGAAAAGTCGGCACATCTGGTTACCTCTCCGATGACTTTTACTGCGGGTGACGAACATTTTACCGAACGTCGCAGCCGACGTCCGGCGAACTCGCGGTGTCCCCGACAGGCGCACCCGGACGTCCGGCAGAGAGAAGGCGGCCCCGTCCCCGCGCGGTTCACTGCTGGTCAACGAACCGGTGCCATGCTGGAGGATGCCATGCCCGAGGACGCGGCCACCGAGTTTTGGAAGAACCTGACGCCGATCCGGAACTCGCGGAAGCCGGACGCCCTGCCGGAGGTGCACCTGCCGCACGTCTCCACCGACGACCGCTAGTACGGGCCGTTAGTACGGGCCGTTCACCGAGACCGGGTTCGCCAGTCGGGCCCACTTCACACGCGTCTTCCGCGAGCGCTTCGGCCGTACTCCGGGCGCGGCACGCCTCGGGTGAAGTTATCCCCAGAACCCCGTTCTACTGCTTCGGGTCCGGACGGCCGCGCATGCTGGCCAGGTCCCGTCCGGAAGGAGCAGCCCATGGCCACGATCACGTACTCCGTCCCGTCCACCACGACCTCGCGGTTCGCCGTGGCCGCCGAGAGCATCCCGCGCGACCTCGGCGCCCTCCTGCGCCGGACCGCATCGGGCCCCTACCACGCCCACATCACCGGACGGCTCGGCTCACCCCAGCTGCAGGTCGCGCGAGAAGACCTCACCACGCTGCGCTGGAACCCGGGTGACGTCCGCGCGGCCGGCCCCGAAGACCTGCAGGCCGCCCGCACCTTCAACAGCGCGACGGAGTTCGCCGTCGTCACGGCCTTCGCACCGGTCACCGACCAGCCCCGCGGCGTCCAGGTCGCCCGCGCCGCCGCGCACACCATCGCCAAGGCCACCGGCGGCATCACCGCCGACCTCGTCACGGGCCACGTCCTGACGGCGGCCGCCACCGAGCGGACGCGCTTCGTCCTGGCCGACCGCTGGCTCGGCGACGTCCTGCCCCCGTTCCGCGCCAACGGCCGCTGCACGGCCGCCGACCCCGACCTCGACCCGGAGGGCGTCAACGGCTGCGCATGCGTCCGCCTGCGCACCCGCGGCCTCCGCCGCTTCGGCCTGCCTGAGCTGCAGATCACCGACGTCGCCTGCCCGCACGACCTGGCCGCCCTGAACGTCCTCCGGACCGCCGCCCGGCGCCTCCTGACCGACCACTGGACCTGGCTCGCCACCGGCCCGGCCGCCCGCACCCGCACGGTCTCCGCCACCCTCGGCCTCTCCCACCGCGACTTCAACGACTTCTGGGGCACCACCCGCCGCGTCCACCTGACCCCGCCGGCCCCCTTCCAGGTCACCCTCTCGTCCTTGGCCTCCCGCCTCATCGCCTTGAGCCCGCCCGCCGACTTCGACGGCACGGTCAACGACTGGCTCTGGGGCGACACCCTCCCCATGGGCATGTACGACGTCCTAAAGGCCCCCGCGGACCCCCACCTCGCCGCCTAACTCCAACGACCCCTCTTCGGGGTCTGCTCATTTGGACGACGGTGGTGGATGAGGGGGGCTGCGATGTTCGCTCCGCCACCCAGCGGCGGCGCCCCAGCCGGTCGCAGAACTCGATGCCACGTCGATGGACGGGCGGCGCAATGCACCGACCACGCGGCCGGAGGTGCAGGTCGGCGGCGTTCTGCGAGCTCTTCGGCGCCGCATCGCGAATCGCTCGGTCGATTCTCCGGCCTGTAGAGCGCTAGCAACCGGACCGTGCGACCGAGCGCGCGCTTCGGAAAACTTCGCGTCGCCCAAGGAGACCGGTAACGCCGAGTGAGATTTATGGCACCGTGCGGTCACCCGCACTGTGCCGCAGTGCTACTTCTCAGCCACGACCGTCGTTATGAAGCTGCGCACTGGGTCCGTGCCTGGAGCCTGCGAACCGACTCTTCGGAAAGTGCCTATCAGCAGGCGTGTCGCGAATTCTCTCCGCGCGTGCCCACGCGCCGTTCCCAGTGTTCGCCAGGCCGCCTACATCTCGGTTCAAGCGGGACGTACCGCCCATTTCGGCTGTTCCGGCGATGACGCAGGACGGTGAAGGCCATTGAAGCGAGTGTGGCCAATGTTCAACGCTCCGTAGCCGAATTGACTACGATCGGCACTCACACGGTGACCGACGCGATCCCCCGGGGCGAAGATGAACCGTTTTCTGGCACATCCCAGGCTGGCCGTACTGCTCGGCGGCTGGCTCCGCTGCACCGGCGGAGTCCTGGGCTGTACCGCGATGGCCGGCGCCATCTCCATAGGCGCGGCTCCGCCATCGGACGCCGCCGCTCAAAACGAACCGGAGCCGCGCAGGTCCCAGTCGCCGACCTGCCGCCAGGCGATGAGCGTCGGCGACTGGTACACCGCGCACAAGTGCAAGGAGGCATGGCGCTCGATGTACGAGAGGTCTCGCAGAAGGTCAGGGCGCGACCGGGAATTCTCCCGCCGGCCGCACCGGCACACCTGGAACTCCGAGATCGAACACGGGCGTTCCTCGCCCGTACCGTCCGAAGAGCACAGTCCGCGACCGGCGCTGCCGGATCCTGCGAGCGCTGAACCTCCGTCCCCACCCCGAAAGAGCACTTTTCGCCCGACGCCGTCCACACCGAAGCCGACTCCCACCCGGGACCAGTCGGCCGAAGCGGAGTCGCGTCCTCCCACACTGCAGCCGGTCCTGCTGCTGAGTCTGCTCATCCCCGCCGCGGCGGCGATCTGCTACCCCTTCCGGCACCGCCTCTACGCCGTCGCGACCGCCGGCACGGCCGCCCTTCCAGTGCCCGATGAGGAGGACGAAGCGCCGGCGGGCTTCGGCTACCGTCCCGTCCTCGACCCGTTCGCCCTCCGGGCCACGGGCCTGTCGGGCTCCGGCGCCGTCTCCACCGCGCGCGTGCTCGCCCTGACCGCTCTCGACGAGCACGGCGACGACTCCCTGGTCGTCGTTCCGCGTCCGGACGCCACAGTCCTGTTCGGCCTGGCCGAGGACGAACTGCTCGACGACGACACGGACGGGCTCTTCATCCCCGGCAACCTCGACGCGGCGCTCGCCTACCTCGAAACGGAACTCGCCATCCGCGAGAACACCGGTGTCACGCAGGCGCGCCGACTTCTGCTCGTGGCCGACTGCACGCAGGAGGCCGACAGGATCCACGCGCTTCTCGCCCGGCACCCGGGCGGCGTATCCGCGATCCTCCTCGGCCCATGGTCGGGAGACACGGCCACCATCGACGACAACGGCCTGGTCGACGCCCCTCCCGGGCTCGCCTCCGGCCTGCCCGACCGCGTCCCGGCGCTCTCCCGAGTCGAGGCCCGCGACCGCCTCCTCGCCGCCCTCGCACGGCACCGGGAGACCAAGAAGCCCTCTAGACGCCGCTCCTCACCCCGGCGCCCCTGACGACGAAGCACCACCCGGGACACGACAGACGGGACACGACAGAAAAGGCTCCGAACCCGGCGACGGCCGATCGCTCTCCCAGGGCAGGCCGCGTCCAAGGCGTCCGGCGGCGGCGACGAGCCGAGACGCCAGGCGGGCCGCAAACGCTGGATCGCCCGGCGGACGGCCGCCCGCAACGCCTTCGAAGGCAGGCGGTGGTCAGGCGGCGGGCTGGTCCTGTGCGTTGATCTCGGTCCTGGCCGTGTCGAGGGTTCGGAGTGCGCGGCTGAGGGGGCCGAGGTCCGGGGGCTGGTCGGCGTCGCCGTCCACATAGGCCGAGCAGCGCAGGACCCAGGCGCGGATGACGTCCTCGGCGTGCTCCTCGGATCGGCGCGTCCTGGCCAGGGTCAGGCTGCGTTTCTCCTCCGCGACCTCCTTCGCCAGGGCCTCGTCCGTTCGGAGCGCCTGGACGTCGGAGAGGGCGTAGCGGCCGAGCTGGTCGGCCTTGAGCCCGCGCTCCGAGGCGATCCGGTCGAACGTCCGGCGCGGCCACCCGAGGATGGTCACCGCTCCGCCGGCGTCGACGGTGCCGGTGAGCGGACCCTTTCTGGCGGCGACCACCGTCCGCACGGTCTCCGGGTCGAGCCGGTCCAGGTCGCGCACGAGGTAGACCGGGTGGCCGCGGAAGCTGCTGACGACGGTGAGGGCGCCCTCGGCGACGAGGACTTCGATGTCCCGCCGCTCCACGTCGAGGCTGACGCGGGCGGCGAGCCTGGCGGCGGCGCGCGCCGAGCCGATCGGCGGTTCTTCGCCGAATCTGGCGATGACCTCCTTGCCCGCCTCCCGGGAGTCGTCGGCCAGGTCGGCGGACCACCGCTCGCCGTTCAGGTCCGGGCCCGGAAGGATCCCGTGCTCCAGCCCCACGCGCAACTGCCACCGGGTGAGCCCCAGGTGTTCGGCGAACTGATTGGCTCCGTACTGCGTGCGGTTGATCTGCGCAGGCATTGCCGTGCCTTTCGTGCCGCGATTGGGATTGACGCCGCACAGCCTCCCTGACGCAGTCCCCCAGCGGTAGCAGAATGCGATTCTGTGGATAACCGGAAAGGGGGCTCGCTTATTCGGGCAGTTCGGGCAATTGGCCCATGGTTCGAGTGCGGGGTCCGGCATGCGAGGCTGGACGGCATGAAGCCTATTGACCGCCTGGGAATCGGCCTCGCGGCACTGGGGCGGCCCGCGTACATCAACGTCGGCCGGGCCGGTGAACTGCCGCCCGGCCGGAGCGTGGAAATGATGCGGGACGCCACCTGGACCGTCCTCGACAGGGCCTACGAGGCGGGTATCCGATGGGTGGACGCGGCACGCTCCTACGGCAGGGCCGAGGAGTTCCTGGCAGGCTGGCTCAACTCACGCCGGCCCGATGATATGACGGTGTCCAGTAAGTGGGGCTACACCTACGTCGGCGACTGGAAGACCGACGCCGCGGTGCACGAGGTCAAGGAGCACAGCCTTGACCGGTACCGCTCCCAGTACAGGGAAAGCCGCGGGTTGCTGGACGGGCATCTATCCGTCTATCAGGTTCACTCGCTGACCGGAGACAGCCCGCTCTTCCAGGATCTCCGCCTACAGGAGGCGATGGCCGAGCTGAGCGCCGAGGGCGTCCGCGTGGGCTTCTCGACCTCGGGTCCAAGGCAGGCTGACACCATCCGCCGGGCGATGGCGTTGCACGTCTCCGGCCAGAGGCTTTTCAACACCGTCCAATCAACGTGGAACATTCTGGAGACGTCAGCCGAGGATGCCCTGCGCGAAGCGCATGACGCTGGACTGCGCGTCCTGCTCAAGGAGGTGCTGGCCAACGGGAGGCTCGCCGTCGATCCGCCCCCGGCCGTGCGGAGCATCGCGTCCGAGAACGATGTGCGGCCGGACGCGCTCGCATTGGCGGCCGCCCTCAGCCGGCCTTGGGCGGACGTCGTCCTCATCGGCGCGGTCAGCCCCGCGCAACTGGAATCGAACCTCGCGGCGTTGAACGTGGTTTTCGACGAGCGTCGGCTACGGGCGCTGTCGGAGCTGAGCGTCCCACCGGAGGGCTACTGGGCCGAACGGAGCGCACTGCCCTGGACGTAGGCGCACGTTCGCCGAGCAGCCTCCGCCTCATGGCACGATTGACCAGCCCCACCATGATCGGATTTCCGTGCCATGCAGTCAGACCTTCCAGAGATGATCGGCCCCTACCGTGTGGTCGCCCGGCTCGGCACCGGTGGGATGGGCGAGGTGTTCCTCGGAGCGTCGCCCAGCAGGCGCCTCGTCGCGGTGAAGGTCATCCGTCAGGAGTTTCTGGACGATCCCCGATGGCGCGCGAGGTTCCGCCGTGAGGTGACGTCGGCGCGCTCGGTCAGCGGCTTCTACACGGCACCCGTCGTGGACGCCGACCCGGATGCGGACCGGCCCTGGCTCGCGACGCAGTACATCCGCGGTGTGAGCCTCGCCAAAGTCGTCCGGGAGAAGGGGCCGCTCCGCGAACGTGCAGCGTGCCGGCTGGGGGCCGGGCTCGCGGAGGCGCTGATCGCGATCCATCGCGCGGGCATCGTGCACAGGGACCTGAAGCCGTCGAACGTCCTGCTCGCCTCGGACGGGCCGAGGGTCATCGACTTCGGCATCGCGAGACCCCTCAACGCACTGCCGCTGTCCCGCACGGAGATCCTGGGGACGCCCGCCTACATGTCACCGGAGCAGGCTCTCGGCGACCCGGTTCACCCGGAGAGCGACGTGTTCTCCCTTGGCTCGACTCTCGTGTTCGCTACGACGGGCGCGGCTCCCTTCGGCAGCGACCACAAGGTGCGCAGCCGCATCGTGCACGGCGAACCCGACCTCACCGAGTTGCCGGACCCGATGCGCGGACTCGTGACCCGCTGTCTGGTCAAGGACCCCGGAGAACGTCCCACACCGGAGCAGATCCTGGTCGCCTTGTCCACGCTGCTGGACGCCCACTACGGCGAGGAATGGCCGCCTGTCGACGTCGAGCAGCTCATCGGCGTCCACGAACGGACGCTGGTCGAGTTCACGGCCGAGTTGCCGACGCTCCGGGAGCACTAGAGCGGGTTATCAGGGCAGGCCCTCGACGAGCGCGTCCCAGAAGGCGGTCTCGTAGGCCGCAGGAGGCGGGCCGCGCGGGCGATCTCGACCGGGTCTTCACCCGCTGCCAGCCCGGACACGACCACTCCAGGTCGGCCACCATCGCCAGGGCCACCTCGGCGGCCGTCCCAAATGCCGTCCTTTGTGCGAGATACGCTGGATATGCCTGCGCGAAGGGCTTCGGGTCATATGCCATGAGATTCTTCTCACTTTGCCCGAGCGCGGCCGCGAACTCCCCGAGGAGCGCCAGCGCCCGCCCTTCGCCCTGCGCGAGCCCCAGAAACAGCCCACCGGACGGCGAATCGGGAAACCTGGCCGCCGACAGCGCGAAACGGCGCCGACCGCTGCCCACGAACCGGTACTCCTCGCCTGCCAGCCAGACCAGGCGCTCCCTGCGCGGCTCGCCCCTTCGAGCATGTCGACGAAGCGGTTGGCGGTCGTCGCCGCGGCCATGTCCCCGCGGGTGCGCGCGCGAGGAGATCGGCGGCTCCGTTGTCGGCCATGACTCCAACGGAGCACCCGGGCCGGGCGTCCGTCAACGCGACCGGCCGGATCGCGCGGGTGATCACGCGGATACGATGAAGAGCGGAAGTCTACGCAGGTGTGGACGCAGTTGGGAGTGAGCGAGTATGTCGGATTTCGAGCTCGACCACGCGGGCGGCCGGATGCCTCTGGAGGTCAGGGAGGCCACCGAGGGGCCGTCAGGTCTGGTCGTCGGCAGCCTCTTGAAGGAGACGGGGCATGTCACGCTCGATCCCGGCTTCACCAATACCGCGTCCACGACGTCCGCCATCACCTATATCGACGGCGAGGCGGGGATCCTCCGCTACCGCGGGTACCCCATCGAGGAACTGGCGGAGAAGTCGTCCTTCCTTGAGGTGGCCTATCTGCTGATCTATGGGGAGTTGCCCACGGCCGATCAGTTGGCCGACTTCACCGACAAAGTGCGCAACCACACGTTGCTGGACGAGAAGTTCCGGGCGTTCTTCTCCGCGTTCCCGCGCCGGGCCCACCCCATGGCCGTCCTGTCGTCCGCGGTCAGCGCCCTGTCGACCTTCTACCAGGACAGCCTCGACCCGTTCGATCCCGAGCAGGTCGACCAGTCGAGCATCCGGCTCATCGCGAAGCTGCCCACCATAGCGGCGTACGCCTACAAGACGTCCAACGGCCAGCCGCTCCTGTACCCGGACAACTCCCTCGGGTACGTGGAGAACTTCCTCCGCATGATGTTCGGCCTGCCCACGCAGCCCTACGAGATCGACCCTGAGATCGCACGCGTCCTGGACATGCTGTTCGTCCTGCACGCCGACCACGAGCAGAACTGTTCGACCTCGACCGTGCGGCTCGTGGGGTCCAGCCAGGCGAACCTGTTCTCTTCCGTGTCCGCGGGTGTGGACGCGCTGTTCGGCCCGCTGCACGGAGGCGCCAACCAGGCCGTCCTGGAGATGCTCGAACGCATCCACGAGAACGGCGACGACATCGACTCGTTCGTCGCTCGCGTCAAGAACAAGGAGCCCGGCGTCAAGCTGATGGGCTTCGGGCACCGCGTCTACCGCAACTACGACCCGCGCGCCGCGGTCGTGAAGAAGGCGACGAGCAAGGTCCTGGACGCGCTGGGCAAATCCGACCCGCTGCTGGACCTGGCCATGCGTCTCGAAGAGGTCGCGCTGAGCGACGACTACTTCATCGAACGCAAGCTCTACCCCAACGTGGACTTCTACACGGGCGTCATCTACAAGGCGATGGGCTTCCCCACGAACGCGTTCACCGTGTTGTTCGCCCTCGGCCGGCTTCCCGGATGGATCGCCCAGTGGCGCGAGATGATGAACGACCCGGCCACGAAGATCGGACGGCCGCGCCAGGTGTACGTGGGGCCGGGCGAGCGCCACTACGTGGACGTATCGGCTCGCTGACCGCGGCCGGGCGGCTGCTCGACGAACAGCCGCCGGTGATGTCGCGGCCGCGCCGCAGGATCGTCCGCCTGGACGACTCGGCGGCGCAGGCCCGCGTCGGCGCGCCCCTCTGACCTGCGGCTCTGGCCCCTTTATCCCCAGAATCGCGTTCTAGGGAAAGTCCTCGGCGGCCTCCTCGAAGCTGGACTGCGAACACCGGTCCACCAGCTGGGGAGGCTGCATTGCGCGTCACCATCACGGTTCCCGAAGAGACGAGCGCCGGCTTCGTCGTCGCCAGCGACAGGGAGCCCGGCGACCTCGCGGCGATGATCCGGCAGCGCCTCCCCAGCCCGTTGGCCGCGGCGGTCGCGGGCCGCCTCGGCACCCCGCGCCTCGTGTTCGCCGACCACCCCGCCGACAGTTCGCCCTGGGACTTGAGCGAGGTGTCCGGCGCCGATGAGGACGACGCTGAGCGGGCCCGCCTGGCCAAGCGGCACATCGGCGTCACATGCGTCATGCCGGTCGGTGACCTGCCGTCCGGGCCGCACCTGGCCCGCGCCACCGCCAAGGCGATCGCGGAATCACTCCGCGGGGTGCTCGTAGACCTCGCCACCGGCCGGACCCTGCCCGCAGCTCGCCTCAACCGGTTGGACGACTTCGTCCTCGCCGACGACTGGCTCGGGACCGTCCTGCCGCCCTACCGGGACTCGGGACGCTGCACGGCCGGCGAGGACGACATCGACGGCTGCAACTGCGTGGCTCTCAGAACCCGGGGGCTCCGCCGCTTCGGCCTCCCCGAGCTGGAGATCACGGACGTGGCGTGCCCGCACGACCTGGCGGCGCTCAACATACTCCGCACGACCGCGCAACGCCTGCTGCCCCTCGGCAGGCACCCCGGCGAGCACGTGCTGCCCGGCGAGCTGATGCTGACGAGCGCCGACTTCTCCACGTTCTGGGGCAACCGAGACCCCATGTGGGACGACGGCCCCATCGGTGTCCGGCTGGCCGAAGTCACGCCCGGCCGCCTCGGCATCCGCGCCCCGGCGTCCTTTCCGGGCACGTTGAACGAATGGCTTTGGGACGAACTCCCGCCCGTCCTGCACGAACTCCTCACCTGCGAACCCGACCGCGCCACCCCACCGGGCTGAGCACGAAGCCCTTCGTCCCTCACCGCAGACCCGCAGCCGCAGCCGGGGACCCCCACGGCTCGCCCACCATTCAGCATCTCCACGGCGCAGACCGGGGTGACGTGCTCACCAGAACAAAGCGCCATGCCGTCTCAGCGTCTCCACCTCACAGGCCGGAGTGACGTGCTCACCAGAACAAAGCGCCATACCCTCTCAGCGTCTCCACCTCACAGGCCGGAGTGACGTGCTCACCAGAACAAAGCGCCATACCCTCTCAGCGTCTCCACCTCACAGGCCGGAGTGACATGCTCACTAGGACAGCGCGCCATGCCGTCGCGAGTTCCCCGCCTGCGTACAGAGCGAGGACCGGGGCGTCAAGTTCAGCGTCTTACTGTCGAGGGCACCCCCTGAGCAGCGTCACCGGACCCGCGCGGGGTCGCTAACGTCGTGCGGCATGGAGGACGTCGAAGCGCCCGGGTCGCTCGCGAGAGTGCTCGCGGATGTCAGAGCCGAACGCGAGGCCCAAGATCGCATGTGGGGAGCGCAGGAATTCCCCGACGGAAGCGGACCCGCCTTCGCCGAGGCCGCGGACGAGGCCAAACGGGAATGCGCCGCCGCCGTGCAGCGGGGCGAACTGACGTGGAGGCACATTCTTGCCGAGGAGTTCTTCGAAGCCCTCGCCGAATCGGACCCCGCCGCTCTCCGCGGCGAGCTGGTGCAGACGGCTGCGGTCGCCGTCCACTGGGTCCAGTCCTTGGACCGGCGGCACGGCACCACCGTCCATCCCGCCAAGGATGGCGGCCAGGCCGAAAAGCTGGTCCGAGACAGGATCCCCGAGATCATCCGGGCGGCGGGCGGGCGGCCCGAAACGCGCGTCGCCGACGCCGACGAGCATGTCGGGCGGCTGCGCGCCAAGCTCGTCGAGGAAGCCGGCGAGTACATCGCGAGCGGCGACCCGGATGAACTCGCCGACCTCCTCGAAGTCGTCCACGCTCTCGCAGCGGCCCACGGCATGAGCCCCGCGGACCTAGAGCGCCGACGTTCCGCCAAGGCGGAGGAGCGAGGCACGTTCAGCAGGCGACTCATCCTCCGCCTCCAGCGGTGACCTGGGGCACCGCCGCCCGACCCCGCCCAGCGGCCAGGCCGTCGCAGGGGGAAGGGGCCGCTCAACCGGATTTCGCGGCCGCCTGCTTGCGGCGGTGGGCCTTCTGGCGGCAGGACGCGCTGCAGTAGCGGGCCGGACGGCCGGTCGGCGCCGGGGTGATCGGGTTCCCGCAGATCTCGCAGCGTGTTCCGTTACGAGGGTCGAGAGTTTCGTTTCGTTTCGTCGTGGGACGGAGTGCGTCGGAGGCAAGGAGCGTCATACGGCCGCGGCGCCCTTCCCGCCGGTGCGCGCGCTCCATGTGCATGGCGCCGACCATGAGGGCGCGGACGTCCTGCACGTCCACGTCGGAGCGGACCGCGCCCGCGGCCTGCGCCCTCCGCAGCAGGACGCCGAGACCCGCTGTGAACCGGTCGTCCACCCCGCAGGTGTCGAAGCCGCTCAGGTCGTCTGCCAGAGCGTCGCAGAGCGCGTGGTTGTACATGGCCCGCTCGACGACCCGGGCGAAGAAACCGTAGAAGGCCCCGGCCGGGTCGTCCGCGTCCCGCAGGGCCTCGGCGTCCTCCACGATCTGTTCGATGCGAGTGGTGACGACGGCCCGGAACAGCGCCTCTTTGGTGGGGAAGTTCCGGTACACCGTGCCGGCTCCCACTCCGGCGCGCCGGGCGATGTCGTCGAGCGGGACGAGGCGGCCGTCGGCGGCGAACGCCTCGAACGCGGCCTGGAGGATGCGCTCGCGGTTCCTGCGCGCGTCCGCGCGCCGGGGCGCGTTGCTCACACGGGCCTCCTGCTGCGTTGACAAACGGGGCGGTCGTTCCGGTACCGTTCTAAGCGGGTTGTACGTTCCGATTATAGGAGGGCCGATGGCGGTCGCGGCGGTAGAGGAGATGCGCGGAAGGCTGGGCAGGGTCGGTGCCGTGCTCACGACACCGGTGGCGCCCGCGGACGAATGGCGGCGTGCGGCCCGGCGCGTCGAGGAAGCGGGATACGGCTCGATCTGGGTGAACGAGGCCATCGGCGGTCGCGAGGTCTTCGCGCAGCTGGGCGTGCTGCTCGCGGCGACGGAGCGCGCCGTCCTCGGATCGGCCGTCGCGAACCTCTGGGCCAGGCATCCCGCGTCGATGCAAGGGGCGGCGTCGGTTCTGGCGGACGCCTATCCCGGCCGGCTCGCGCTGGGTGTGGGGGTGAGCATGCCCGCGAGCGTCGAGGCGAGCGGGCAGAAGTGGACGAGTCCGCTGAACCGGATGCGCGAATACCTCGACGGAATGGACGCGGCGGCCGGCGCGGCGCCGGTCCCCGAGGTGCCGTTCCCGCGGCTGCTGGCCGCGCTCGGCCCGAAGATGCAGGGTCTGGCGCGCGACCGCGCGGACGGCGCACTGCCCGCGGCGATGCCCGTCGAGCACACCAGGGCGGTCAGAGAACGCCTGGGCCCGGACAAACTCGTGGTCGTCGTGCAGACCGCGATCCTTGAGGCCGATCCAGAGAAGGCCCGCGCCGTCGCGAGGCAGGCGCAACTGCTCTCCCTCCCCGGCTCCCCCTACGTCCGCTCACTGAAAGAACTGGGCTACCCGGACGAGGCGCTGACCGACGGCGGCTCGGACGAGGTCATCGACGCATGCTTCAACTGGGGCGACGAGACCGCGATCGGCAAGAGGGTCCAGGACCACCTGGACGCCGGGGCCGACCATGTGGCCCTCGCCGTCTTCACACCGGACCTGGCAGCGTGCGCCGACCTTCTTGAACGACTCGCCTCCGCACTCCCGGCACAACGCGCCGAACAGCCATCCCGGCGGTAGGTGTCGATGGTCGGGCTCCGCGAGGCGTTGGGGCCTGCCGTCTCGGGCGCGCCGGGGTTGGCCGGCGCGTGGAGAGTTCGGAGCCGATCAAGGCTGGCGGCCCGTGGCGGATCGCGCTAGGGGGCCGTCGCCTGCGGGCTCAGGCGGGTGTGGGTCAGCTGGGTTGTACCAGGCGGGTTTCGTAGGCGGCTATCACCAGCTGGGCTCTGTCGCGGGCTTGGAGTTTGGAGAGCAGGTGGCCGATGTGGGTCTTCACCGTGGCGGGGCTGAGGTGCAGGTGGTCGGCCAGTTCGGCGTTGGAGAGGCCGCGCGCGATGAGGGTGAGGACCTCGCGTTCCCGGTCGGTCAGGGCGTCCAGGGCGGCGGGCGGGGGCTGGACGGGGGCCGGGCGGCGGACGAACTCGGCGATCAGGCGGCGGGTCACCGTGGGCGCGAGGAGGGCGTCCCCGGCCGCGACGGATTTGATGGCGGAGAGCAGGTCCGCCGGCGGGGTGTCCTTGAGCAGGAAGCCGCTCGCCCCGGCCTTGAGCGCCGCGTACACGTAGGAGTCGAGGTCGAACGTCGTGAGGATGAGGACGCGGACGTCCGGCAGCTCGGAGCAGATCCGCCGGGTCGCCTCGATGCCGTCCATCTCGGGCATGCGGACGTCCATGAGGACGACGTCGGGGCGTTCGCTCCCGGCCAGCGCGACGGCTTCGGCGCCCGTGCCGGCCTCGCCGACGGTGCGGAGGCCGGGCGCGGTGTCGATGAGCACGCGGAAGCTGCCGCGCAGCAGAGCCTGGTCGTCGGCGACGAGGACGCGCAGATCCAACGGGGTTCCTAGGGTTCGTACGGGAAGTCGGCCGATACGGCGAAGCCGCCGGACGGGCGCGGGCCGGCGGTGAAGTCGCCGCCGTACATCATGACGCGTTCGCGCATGCCGATGAGCCCGTGCCCGTCGCCGCCCGGCAGGACGCGGGCACCCGGGCCGTCGTCGGTGACGTCGATGCGCACGCGCTGTCCGTCGGCCCGGACGCGGACGCGGCAGCGGGCGGGCGCGGCGTGCTTGACGACGTTGGTGACCGCCTCCTGGACGATGCGGTACACGGAGAGCGCGACGCCTTCCGGGAGGTTCGGGGCGTCCACCTCCAGGTCGACGTGCACGCCCGCCATGGCGGCGCGTTCCGCGAGGTCGGCGAGGTCGGCGAGGCCGGGGGCCGGGCCGAGGTCGGCGTCGGTGCGCAGGACGCCGAGGAGGTGGCGCATCTCGGAGAGGGAGCTGCGGCTCGTGGCCTCGATGACGCGGAGGGCGTCGAGGGCCTCGTCCGGGCGGGCCGCGGCGACGTGGACGGCGACGCCCGCCTTGACGGCGATCAGGCTCATGCTGTGCGCGACGACGTCGTGGAGTTCGCGGGCGATGCGGAGCCGCTCGTCCGAGACGGCCTGGTCAGCGAGCCGGCGGGCGGAGTGCGCGGCCTGCGCGCGGCGCTCCCGGACGGCGCGGCCGAGCGTCCAGGACGCGCCGAGGACGGCGAGGCCGAGCAGCACCTCGCCGGCGGCTTCGGCGTGCCAGTCGGCGGGCCCGACGATGGCGCCGCCGAGGATGAGGACGGCGCTGACGACGCCGATCAGCGGCGTGGGGATCCAGCGGCGGCGGCGCCGGGTGAGGGCGACCGGGTAGAGGGCGAACGCCGCGGCGGCGTAGGAGTCCCAGGGCAGGCCGAGGACGAGGGACGCGGTCGAGGCGGCCAGCACGGCGGTGAAGACGGGCACCGGCCACAGCCGCCGCACCGCCAGCGGAAGACCGGTCGCGGCGGCGAGCGGGACGACGGCGAGCGCGGAGACCCCCGGGGCGGCGGGCAGCGTCACCAGCGCGAGCGTG
This sequence comes from Spirillospora sp. NPDC127506, assembly GCF_040302145.1. Classification (NCBI taxonomy): domain Bacteria; kingdom Bacillati; phylum Actinomycetota; class Actinomycetes; order Streptosporangiales; family Thermomonosporaceae; genus Spirillospora; species Spirillospora sp. NPDC127506. The sequence goes on from NZ_JBEORG010000005.1 coordinate 50,227, forward strand.
CCGATGACCGCGACCGCGGCGTCCAGTCCGATGAGGGCGCGCCGGCTGAGCCGCATGAAGAACGGGGAGCGCAGCTCGGGTTCGTCCACGTCACGACGGTACCGGCACCCGCGGACGCGTCGCCTCGTACCACCGGCCGTCATACCGGGGTCGGAGCCGGGCGGGCGCCTCCGAGCACGGTCGGAGGCGAAGGTCCCGCCCGTGTTCCGATGTGCGGCGCGCGGGTCCCGTAGGAGCGTCGACGCATGATCGAAGTACGCGAGCTGACCAAGCGCTACGGCGGGACGACCGCGGTCGACCGGCTGTCCTTCGTGGTGCGGCCGGGGACCGTGACCGGGTTCCTGGGTCCGAACGGCGCGGGCAAGTCGACGACGATGCGCGTCCTGCTGGGGCTGGACGGGGCGACGTCCGGCGAGGCGCTGGTCAACGGGGGCCGGTACACGGCGCTGCGGCGGCCGATGCGGGAGGTCGGGGCGCTGCTGGACGCGGGCGCCGTGCACGGCGGGCGCCGGGCGTTCGACCATCTCGGGTGGCTGGCGCGCAGCAACGGGATCGGCACGCGCCGGGTCGCGGAGGTCCTGGAGCAGGTCGGTCTCGCCGGCGTGGCGCGCAAGCGGGTCGGCGGGTTCTCGCTGGGCATGCGGCAGCGGCTCGGGATCGCCGCGGCGCTGCTCGGCGACCCCGGGGTGCTCATGTTCGACGAGCCGGTGAACGGCCTGGACCCGGACGGCGTCCGCTGGATCCGGGAGCTGATGCGGTCGCTCGCCGCGGAGGGCCGGACGGTGCTGATCTCCAGTCACCTGATGAGCGAGATGGAGCTGACGGCCGACCGGCTGGTCATCATCGGGCGCGGCCGCCTGGTCGCCGACACCTCGGTGCGCGAGCTGGCGGACCGCTTCCAGCGCGGCGTCCGGGTCCGCTCGCCCCGGGCGGCGGAGCTGACCGCCGTGCTCGCCGCCGCCGGGGCGCGCGTCGAGTCCGCGCCGCGCGGCGCCCTCACGGTGACCGGGCTGGACGTCGCGGCCGTCGGCGACGCGGCCGCCGCGCACGGCATCCCCCTGCACGAAGTGACACCGCACAGCGCGTCCCTGGAGGAGGCGTACATGGAACTCACCGCCGACAGCGCCGAGTACAGCGCGGTGCTCAAATGACCCGGCACGGCGGCGCGGCCGCCGCCTCCCGCCGGCCCGCCCGAGGCCCGGCCGACGACCGCGCGACCGGCGGGGCGGCGAACGGCGGCGGTCTGGGGGACGTGGTCCTGGCGGAGTGGGACAAGCTGCGGACTGTCCGGTCGACGGGTGCGGTGCTCGGCGTGGTCGCGGGGTTCACGCTGCTCAGCTGGGTCTGGTCGTGGTACGTGGCCCGCTACTGGGACGGGCTGGCGGCCGCGCAGCGGGAGACGACCGCGGTGGCGCCCCCGGGGCAGCCGCTGGCCGTCTCGCTGCCCGTGTGCGCGGTCGTGCTCGGGGCGCTGGCCGTGACGTCCGAGTACTCGTCCGGGATGATCCGCACGACGCTGGCCGCGATGCCGCGCCGGGTCACGGTGTTCCTGGCGAAGGCGGGCGTGGCGGCGGCCGCGATGTGCGCGGCGGCTCTCGTGGCGCTGGCCGCCGCGAGCGCCGCGGGGAGGGTGATCGTCGGCGACAGGCCGGTGGCGACGTTCCAGGCGCCGGCGGCCGAGGTCGCGGTCCACCTGTTGTGGCTCGGGTTGACGACGGCCGCGATCACGCTCATCTCGGTGGGGCTGGGCGCCGTGATGCGCTCGACCGCGGCGGCGGTCACCTCGGGCATGGGGATGCTGTTCGTGCTGCCGGCGCTCGCCCGGCTGCTGCCGTCCCCGTGGGACGAGCGGATCTGGTCGATGCTGCCCGGCAACCTGTCGAACCAGATCGCGGGGCCGCCCGGCTCGTCCGGCGATCACGGCGTGCTGCCGCCCGCGGTCGCGGCGGCGGTCCTGGCGGCGTACGCGGTGGCCGCGCTGGGCGCCGGCGGGTACGTGTTCGCGCGCAGGGACGCGTGATGGGCGACGTGCTCGCGGCGGAGTGGTGGAAGCTGCGTTCGGTCCGCTCGACCTATGCCGTGCTCGGGGTGACGGCCGCGTTCACCGGGTTCGTCCTGCTCTTGGCATTCCAGATGGCCCACGTCTGGGACGGCCTGCCGGCGGAACGCCGAGACGATCTCCTGCTGCGGCCCCTGCAGGAACTCGGCGGCTGGGCGGCGTCACTGTGCTTCGGGATCCTCGGCGTGCTGTCGATCACGTCCGAGTACCGGACGGGCATGATCCGCACAAGCCTCATCGCGGTCCCCGGGCGCCGGAAGCTGCTCGCGGCCAAGGCCGCGGTGATCGGCGCGGTCGCGCTGGCCGCGGGCGAGGCGGTGACCGTCGGATCGTTCCTGGGGACGCGGCTCATCGCCGGCGACCGCCCCTTCCCCGACCAGCAGGCGTCCATCGCACACGATCTCCCGGGTTTCGCGCTCGCCGGGACGGTCGTGCCGGTGTTCGGCCTGCTCGGCCTGGCGTTCGGCGTCCTGCTGCGCTCGACGGCGGGATCGGTCGTGTCGGTCGTGTTCGTGTGGCACGTCCTGCCGCTGCTCGTCTACCACCTGCCGGGACCGTGGAACGAGCGCGCCGGTTCGGTGATGCTCGGCGGACTCCCCAGGCAGATGGCGGGGCTCAGCGCGGAGAACTCCGTGTACGGCGATCTCCTCTCCCCCGCCGCGGCGGCGGCCGTGCTGGCGGCGTACGCGCTGGTCCCGCTCGGCCTCGCCGCACTCGCCCTGCACAGCCGCGACGCCTGAAACCCCGAAGGCCCACCCGCTCACGGCGGTCGGGCGGGGCTTGACGCACGGCCTACGGAACGCATGAACGGCGGCGCCCCGGTGTGGGGCTCCGCCGTTCCTTCGTCCTCGCGCGGCTCGGCGTCCCCGGCGGACGCGGCCGGGCGGTGAGGCGCGACTGGATCGCCTGGTTCAGCCCGCCTGGAGCGAGGTCGCCCGGAGGGCGAGGCGCTCGCGGAGCATGTCGGTGGCCTCGTCGATGCGGGGCGCGGCGGCCTGGGCGCGGACGCGGCGGCCGCCGAGGTCGGCGACGGCCTGGGCCAGCGCCGGGCGCGGCAGCGACGGGTCGTTGACGACGCTCAGCGTGACCTGGACGGACGTGACGCCGTGGGCGTCCGCCAGCGCCTCGCGGACGGCGCGCTCCGCCGCGGCGCGCTCGTGCGCCGAGACATCGCCCGAGGTCAGGAACCGGATCTCCGGTCTCTCACGGGTCGCGTTCATTGGCTCTCTCCCAGATGCACGGGGGTGTTCGGCTCCCTGCGGAGCGGCGGCCGTGACCGCCCCTCTGACAGGAGAACGTCCGGGCGGTTCGAGATCTTGCCCGCCGGGGACGAGAGCTTCGTCACGCCCGGAGCGGCCCGCGAAAACTCACCAAAATGCGTGACGGGCGACCTTCACGCGTCATACGACCGATCCGGGAATGGCCGGTCAGGATTGGCCGCACGCATTGCCGGAGAACGGCGGTCAATTGGTATGCCCGCGGCGGCGCCGCCGGATGTGAAATGATGCCCTGGCCGACTCAGCCGCCGCGCCGGTGCCACGTTCTGCAGCCGCACCGCCACCGACAGCACTGGTCACGGGACCGGTCCGGCGTCCGGCAGGGCGGCGCGGAGGCGGACAACCCCTCTCGGGAACGCGTTTTTCATACCTCCCGAAAACCCGTCCGCATCCACTAACATAGGGCGGTGCCGTTCCGCCTGTGCGTAGACTCCGTCGACTGGCTGGTGACCCCTTGTCCCAGGATTCAGCTGTGCCCACACCTCCGGCCGAAGACGATCCGGCCGGTCGGCTGATCGATTATCCGCGCCGCGGCGGCCCCACGGTCCTGCGCATTCTGCTCGGCGCGCAGCTGCGCCGGCTGCGGGAGGAGCGCGGGATCTCCACCGAGCAGGCGGGCTACGAGATCCGCGGTTCCCATTCGAAGATCAGCCGGATGGAGCTGGGCCGGGTCGGCTTCAAGGAGCGCGACGTCGCCGACCTGCTCACCCTCTACGGCGTGACGGACCCGGCCGAGCGGGCGCCGCTGCTGCGGCTCGCCAAGGAGGCCAACAACCCGGGCTGGTGGCACCAGTACGGCGACATCCTGCCGAGCTGGTTCGAGGTGTACCTGGGCCTGGAGGAGGCCGCCTCCCTGCTGCGCTCCTACGAGCTGCAGTTCGTCCCCGGGCTGATGCAGACCGAGGACTACGCCCGCGCCGTCGTCCGGCTCGGCTACTCCGACGCCTCGGAGGAGGAGGTCGAGCGGCGCGTCCAGATCCGCACGATGCGGCAGGCGCGGTTCACCTCTCCCGACGCGCCCACGCTGTGGGCCGTGCTGGACGAGGCGGTGGTGCGCCGCCCGCTCGGCGGCCGCGCGGTGATGCGCGCCCAGATCGAGCATTTGATCGAGATGTCGGAGCTGTCCCACGTGACGCTGCAGATCGTGCCGTTCGGCGCGGGCGGGCACGCGGCGGCCGGCGGCCCGTTCACGATCCTGCGGTTCGCCGAGCCCGGCCTGTCGGACGTGGTGTACCTGGAGCAGCTCACCAGCGCGCTCTACCTCGACAAGCCCACGGACGTCGACACCTACATGCGCGCGATGAACAACCTGTGCATCACGGCCGCGCGCCCCGACGACACCGCCCGGTTCCTCAACGGCATCCTGAAGGAGCTCTGACCCGGATCAGGGCGCTTCGCCGCCGATGACCGGCCGGTTCCGGCTGCGGCTCCCGCCCCGGAACTCGGCGATGACGCCGCCGTCCGGGACGCGCCGCACCGTCACGTCGTAGATCCCGCTGCGGCCGTAGCGGACGCGTTCGGCCGCGACCGCCTCCAGGACGTCCCCGGCGCGCGCGCTCGCCACGAACACCACGTCGGCGGACGCGGCGACCGTCACGTCGTCATGGGTGTTGCACGCGTACGCGAACGCGGAGTCGGCGAGCAGGAACACGTAGCCGCCGTGCGCGATGCCGAAGCCGTTCACCATGGTCTCGGCGACCGCCATGCGCAGCCGCGCCCGGCCCGGGGCGACCTCGACGATCTCCATCGCGAGGTCCTGCGCGACCTTGTCCCGTGCGTACATCGTCTCGGCGCATCGCCGCGCCACTTCCGCCGCGTCGTCCACCGGGCCAGCGTAGTGACCCCCGCGCGGACGCAGGTCAGGGCTTGAGAGCCGCACCCCTGGGAAGGTGATCGTGCGTCCGGAGGTTGACACGGGGTGGCCGCGCGGGCGGCCGGAACCGGAACGGAACAAGGAGGATCCGATGCTGTTCGGCAAGGAACACGTCCGGCGCTACCAGGAGACCGACGGCGAGGAGGGCCACGAGTGGCAGGGCACGGTGACGCTGCTGCTCACCACGACCGGGCGGAAGTCCGGCAAGGAGTACACGACGCCGCTCATCTACCAGACCGAGGGCGACGCCTACCTCGTCGTCGCGTCGAAGGGCGGCGCGGACGAGCCGCCGGACTGGTACCTGAACCTGGAGGCGAACCCGGAGGTGAAGGTGCAGGTGAAGGGCGACAAGTTCACCGCCCGGGCGCGCACCGCGACCCCCGAGGAGAAGCCGGCGCTGTGGCGGAAGATGACGGCGGCCTGGCCGGCCTACGACGAGTACCAGGAGAAGACGACCCGCGACATACCCGTGGTGGTGCTGGAGCGCGTCTGAGCCGCCGTCCGCGCGGGTTCCCTTCCGCGGTGCGGGCGGGGCGTGTAGCGTCGTCGTAGAACATCCATTCGACCGCCGTCCGCCCGACGCAGCCGAGGTGCCGAGGTGCCCACGCCCCAGACCGCCGACACCGACCCGCCGCCGCGGCTGCTGCGGCGCTGGGACATCGGGCCGCCGGACGCGGCGGTCCCGCTCCCCGCGGGGCCCGGCCGCCGGTGCTGGCGCGTCGACACCGCCGAGGGGGCGTTCTTCCTCCGCGAGTACGCCGCGCCCGACCGGCGCCGCCTGCTCTTCCAGCACACCGTCACCGCCGCGCTGGACGCGGCCGGGCTGCCGGTCCTCGCGCCGCTGCCCGCGCGCGCCGGCCGGACGCTGGTGACCGCCGCCGGGCGCGGCTACGTCCTGTACCCGTGGGTCGGCGGCCGCGGGCGCGGCGGGCTGGAGCTGACGTTCGGCGGCTGCGAGGCGCTCGGCGCGCTGCTCGGGCGGCTGCACGCGGCGCTGGACGAGCTGACGGCGCCCGTCCAGCAGAGCATGCTCGTGCCGACGCCGCGCGCCGCCGACGCGGCCGCCGCCGTCGAGGAGATGCTGCGCGACGTCCCGGGCGACGGCGGCGGAACCGACTTCGACGCGCTGACCGCGCGCCGGCTGCGCGAGCGCCGCGACCTGCTCGCCGAGTTCGCCGGGCACCAGCCGCCCGACATCGAGGTCAGCACGGTCGGGCACCTGCACGGGTCGTTCCACGCCGGGCACCTGCGCTACGGAGGGTCGGGCAACGTCACCGCCGTCCTCGGCTGGGGCGCGCTGACGACGGGCCCGGTCGCCGGCGAGGTGGTCCGGGCGGCCGCGCGGCTGTTCGCCCACGGCGACGAGCGCGGCCTCGACCTCGACCGGGTGCAGGCGTTCGTGCGGGGGCACCGCTCGGCGTACCCGCTGGACGCCGGGCAGATCCAGGCGGCCGTGCACCGGGAGTGGTGGGAGCGGCTCTGCGACGTCGCTCCGCTGCGGCACCGCTACCTGGGCGAGGACGGCGCCGGCGGGCGCGGCCAGGCGTCCCTGGTGGCGTGGTGGTCGGCGCAGCTCGACCGCACCCTCGACGCGTTCGCCGCGCCGTACACGGACGTGTACGCCGACGCGCCGGACGACGGCCACGCCTACGGCTGACCGGCCGGGCGGCCGGTGGGTAGGGGTATCCGGGATGCGCGGGGCGCGGCCTTGTGCGAGGCTGGCTCCGCACGATTATGAACCGGACAGTCCAAAAGGAGCCTGACATGACGCACGTCGCGATGCTCGGCACCGGGATCATGGGCGCGGCGATGGCCCGGAACCTGCTCCGCAACGGCCACCGCGTCACCGCGTGGAACCGCACGGCGGCGCGGGCGGAGCCGCTGTCCGCCGACGGGGCCGAGGTGGCGGGCTCGCCCGCCGAGGCCGTCGAGAGCGCCGACGTGGTCATCACCGTCCTCAAGGACGGCGAGACCGCGCTCGCCGTCATGACCGAGGCGGCGCCGGGGCTGCGCCAGGGGCAGATCTGGGCGCAGATGGGCACGGTCGGCCTCGCGTCCCTCGGGCGGCTCGCCGCCTTCGCGGCCGAGCGCGGGCTGACGTTCGTCGACGCCCCCGTCCAGGGCACGAAGCAGCCCGCCGAGCAGGGGAAGCTGCTGGTGCTGGCCGCCGGGCCGCAGGACGCGCGGACCGCGCTCGCCCCGGTCTTCGACACCGTCGGCGCCCGGACGCTCTGGCTGGACGAGAACGGCGCCGGCGGCGCGGGCACCCGGCTGAAGCTGGCCGCCGTCAGTTACGCCATCTCGCTGACCTCGGCGGTCGCCGAGTCGGTCGCGCTGGCGAAGGGCCTCGGGCTCGACCCGTCGCTGCTCGGCGAGGTCCTCAGCGGCGGCCCGCTCGACAGCCCCTACCTGCAGGCGAAGATGAAGGCCATGGTCGAGGGCGACTTCGAGCCGAGCTTCGCCGTCCGCAACGCCGAGACGAACACCCGGCTCATCCACGAGGCGGCGGAGTCCGCCAAGATCCGCGTGGACCTCAACGACGCGGCCGGCGAGCGCTTCCGCCGCGTCATCGAGCAGGGCCACGGGGACGAGGACATGGCCGCCACCTACCGCGCGAGCTTCCCCGCCTGACCCGCGAGGGAGGGACGGCCCCGCACGCCGCGCCCGCGCTCCCGACTGCGGCGGTGAGGATGACCGACGACTACTGGAACCACAACACCCACTACCACCGCCTCGTGCTGCGCGGCGTGCCGCGCGGGTGCGGCGAGGCGCTGGACGTGGGCTGCGGCGACGGCCTGCTCGTCCGGCGGCTCGCGTCCCGCGCCGCGCACGTCACCGGGCTGGACCGGTCGGCGGAGATGGTCGCCAGGGCGAGGCGGCTCAGCGAGGGGATCGGCAACGTCGACTTCGTCGAGGCCGGGCTCCTTGAGCACGACCTGCCCGCGGGCCACTACGACTTCGTCTGCAGCGTCGCCGCGATCCACCACATGGACTTCACCAAGGGCATGGCGGCGATGCGCGACGCGCTCCGCCCCGGCGGGAGCCTGGTCGTCGTCGGCCTCGCGAACAACCGGGGCCTGCGCGACTGGGCGTTCTCGGGGCTCGGCCTCCCGGCGCACCACGTCCACCGGCTGCGCAACCGGCGGCGCGCGGGCGAGCCCGGCGCCCCGCTCGCCGACCCGGCGATGACCTGGGGCGAGGTGCGCGACGAGGCGCTGCGGCTGCTGCCCGGCGCCGTGTTCCGCCGGCACCTGCTGTGGCGGTACTCGATCGCATGGCGCAAGCCGCGCTGACCGCCCCGGCCGACCGTCTCGTCCCCCAAGACTGGAAAACTCTGGAACTGTCCGGAAGCACCTGTACTGTCTGCGGCATGTCCCGGTCCCCCGGCGTCCCGACCCCCGACGAGCTGGAGACGCGCATCGCCGAGCTGCGCGCCGCCGTGCGGCGGGCCATGGCGGCCGGGGACCGGGGGGGCCGCCCGCGGGCTGCGCGCCGAGCTGCGCGCGACCGAGAGGGCGTGGGACGACGCCGTCCTCGGCGCGCCCGCGCCCGCCGCCCGCGCCGGCGGGGAGCGCGGGCTGCTGCCCGTCCGCGACCAGGTCCACCAGGCGCTGACGCTCCTCGGCGCGCCGGCCGCGCCCAAGCTGATCGGGTCGGTGTACGCGGCGTTCTTCCCCGGCGAGATCCCGGGGAGCCGGCTGACGAGCCTGCGCCGCGACGAGGAGCGCTCCTTCCGCACCGCCCCCTACGCGCGGCCGTACTACCTGTGCGCCGCGCTGACCGCCGACCTGCTCGCTCCGGCGCGCGGGCTGCTCACCGTGAGCACCTGGCCGCTGGAGCAGCGGATCGTCGGCCCGCTCAGCCCGCGCACCGACTTCCTCACCGCCGCGGTGCGGCTCGCCGAGCACGCCGCGCGCGGGGGCGGGACGCCGTCCCCGGACGTGCAGCGGCTGCTGTGGCGTTTCGCGTCCAACATTCCCGGCGCGGTCACCGGTACGGTCGGTACGGCCGAGCCGGCCAGGCTCGCCGCGGCCGCGCGGGCCGAGCTGGACGTCCACCGCGAACCCGACCGGCGGCGCCGCGAGGCCGCCGCGGCCCGCGCCCGGGAGCGGCTCGACGACGCGGAGCGGCTGTTCGGCAGCCGGCTGCGCGCCGTCCGCGGCTCCGGGCGCCGCCCTGCCAGCAACGGAGAGACGGACCCATGACCGACACCGCACCGGATCTGGACCGGCTGCGCGGCGCCACTCCCCCGCGCAACCACGACGCCCGCACGATCGCCGCGCTGACGTCCAATCCGGGCTGCGCCCGCCGCGGGGTGATGGACGCGGCGGGCGTAGACAAGGACGCGGTGGCGCGGGCCCTCGGGTTCCCCGCGCCGTTCGGGCAGTCGCAGTTCGCGATCACGCGCGGGAACGCGTTCGAGGCGCAGGTGAAGGCGGACGGGTGCGCGGAGCTGCTGACCCTGCTGCGCGACCGGCTCGGCCTCGACGTACCGGAGGTCGCCTACGACGACCTGGAGGTGGTCGCGGGCAACGAGGGCCGGGAGCTGCGCCACTCGCGGACCCGGCGGCTGCTCGCCCGCGCGCTGGAGTCGGGCGAGGGCACGCTGTTCGACCATCCGCTGCTGCGGCTGGAGATCGCCGGGTGCCCGGCCTATCTGGAGCCGGACGTCATCGCGTTCCAGCTCGCCGGCCGGCTGCACGTCATCGAGATCAAGTCGTTCGCCGTCGTGGACGGGCAGGCCGAGCCGGAGCAGGTCGCGGCGGCGGCCCGGCAGTCGGCGGTGTACGTGCTGGCGCTGCGCCGGCTGGTGGCCGAGCTGGGGCACGACCCGGCGCGCGTGTCGCACGACGTGTTCCTGGTCTGCCCGGAGAACTTCTCCAACCGGCCGACGGCGACGCCGCTGGACGTGCGGCCGCAGCTCGCCGTGCTCGAACGGCAGCTCGCGCGCCTCACCCGCGTGGACGCGCTGCTGGCGGAGCTGCCCGCCGATCTGAGCTTCGAGATCGGCGGAACGCTCGCGGCGTCTGTCCGGGCGGTCGAGGCCCGGTACTCGCCCGAGTGCCTGTCGGGCTGCGAGATGGCGCTGTTCTGCCGGGACGAGGCGCGCGCGTGCGGCGCGACGGGGGCGCTCGGCCGGTCCGTCCGCGACGACCTCGGCGGCGTCGACACGGTCGGCACGGCGCTCGCGCTGGCGGACGGCTCGCTGGAGCCGTCCGACGACCTGGCCGAGACGGCCGAGCAGCTGCGCGCGGCGGCCCGGCTGCGCGCCGAGGCGCTGGGCGGGGCGCTGGGCGGGGCGCTGGGCGGGGCGGCGTGATCGCTTCATGAGCGCACTGTCCTCGCTCGCGCGGTTGCAGGCGGTGGCGGCCGGGGCCGCGCAGCCGCTCGCGACCGTGCGGCACTGCCACATCCCGGACGCGCCGCTGGTGCTCGTCCCGCTGAAGCTCGCCGGGGAGGCGGCGGCGCCGCTCGCCGTCATGGCCGGCAGCGCCCCGGACGACGCGACCCTGCTGGTCGTGCCGCAGCCGCGCAACCGCGACCTGCGGTTCGCGTTCGCCGCCGACCTCGCCGAGCTCGTGCTGAACCACATCGAGACGAGCCGGGGCGAGGTGGAGGAGCTGCCGCCCGGCAAGGAGGGCGAGAAGCGGATCCGGTACGGGGACGCGCCGCAGCTGCTCGTCCCGAACCGGGGCGGCGTCGCGTTCCTGCGGCTGATGGGCCGGTCGACGCGGTTCCGCAGCACCGACGGCCCGTACGCGGTCGACCCGGCGGTGCCGGTGCTCGGCCGCTGGCTGACGTGGTTCGCCGACCGGCACGACCATCCCGGCTCGTCGCTGCTGCTGGCGATGACGGAGGCGCTGCGGCTGCACTGGGCGACCGGCCAGAGCTCGCTGGAGGACGGCAACCTCGCCGCGCTGATGGGCTGGATCGACCCGCCGGACGGCATGGACGGCCCGGCCGCCGCGGCCCGCGCCGAGGACCCGGTGCTCTGCCCGCCCGCCGGGCCCACCACCGACCCGACGTTCGACAACGAGGTCCTCGCCCCGGCGATCGCCGCCTACGACCGGGCGGGGCGCGGCTCGCGCGCCGAGGAGCGGCTGAGGAGCGTCCTCGCCGGCCAGCTCGCCCCGACGTGGGACCTGATGTGGCGGGCCGTCGGGCTGCTGCGCGCGCTGCCCGAGGGGGCCAGCGTGCCGCGCCGCTGGGAGCGCGACCGGGACGCCTTCACCCACTACCACCAGACGTTCGGCGAGGCGTATCCTCAGGCGCGCCGCGACCCGCCCGTCCGGGCGGCGCGGCGGCTGCACGACCTCGAACGCGCGCAGGACGCCTACGACGCGCAGCGCGCGTTCGACGACCCGCTGGTCATGGCCGAGCACCGGCTGGACGGCCGGGCGTTCGGCGGGACGGTCACCGAGTGCGACCCCGCCCGGCTGGACGAGACGGGCAAGCGGCCGAAGCTGCGCCCGCTGCTGCGGGTCGGCACCGAGGACCCGGTGCGGCTCGACGCCGGGACGACCGTGTGCAACGCGGCGAGGCCCGCGCTCAAGGGGAGGATCGTGGAGATCGGCGACGGGTCCGTGCTGCTGGAGCTCACCGGCGGGATGGGCCGCAAGCTCACCCCGGAGCCGGGCGCCGTCCCGCGGGTCGGCGACCGGGTCTGCTTCACCTCGCTGACCGAGGGCTCGTTCGGCGCGGCGAAGTTCCCCGACCGGGAGGACACGCCGTGGACGCACGGCGGGCCGCCCGGCGAGTACGCGCCGACCGACGAGGACGCCGCGGAGGAATGGTCGTGAGCGGGCACCCGGGCCGCCGCCCGGTGCCGGTGCCGGCCGACGGACTCGACCCGTCGGAGGCCGCGGCGCGGGTCGTCGACGGCGTCCTGTCCGATCTCGCGGGCGGGCACCGCGGCGTCGTGGTCGACTCGCCGCCCGGGGCGGGCAAGTCGACGCTGGTCGTCCGCGCCGCCGCGCACCTGGCCGGGGCCGGCGAGCGGCTGATGATCGTGGCGCAGACCAACGAGCAGGTCGACGACCTCATCGAGCGCATCGCGACCGGGCACCCCGGCATCACCGTGGGCCGGCTGTCGGCGTCGCAGTACACGCCGTCCGACCGCGTGCTGGCGCACCCCCGGGTGCGGGTCGCGCAGAAGGCCGGCGACCTGGCCGAGCACGCGATCGTGATCGCGACCGCGGCGAAGTGGGCGACGCTTTCGGACGGCTCGTGGCCGTGGGCGATCGTCGACGAGGCGTACCAGATGCGCTCGGACATGCTGCTGCGCATCGCCGGGCGGTTCGAGCGGGCGCTGTTCGTCGGCGACCCCGGGCAGCTCGACCCGTTCTCCACGGTCGAGGTCGAACGCTGGGCGGGCCTCACGTGGGACCCGATGCGCAGCGCCGTGTCCGTGCTGCTCGCGCACAACCCCGACCTGCCCGTCCACCGGCTGCCGGTGTCGTGGCGGCTGCCCGCGTCGGCGGCGCCCGTCGTGTCGCGGGCGTTCTACCCGTTCACCGGGTTCCGCGCCGGGACGGAGCCGGGCGACCGCCGGCTGGAGTTCGGCGCGCGCGGCATGGGCACCGCCTACGACCGGGCGCTGGAGGAGGCCGCGGCGACCGGCTGGGCCCTCTACGAGCTGCCGGCGCGGCACACGCTGCGCACCGACGCCGAGGCGGTCCGCGCGACGGCGGCGCTCGCCGTCCGGCTGCTGCAGCGCGGTCCCGTCGCCCACTCCGAGCGCGGGGCGGCGCCGGTGGACGCGGCCCGCGTCGCGGTCGGCGCCGCGCACCGCGACCAGGTCGCCGCGATCCGCGCGGCGCTCGGCCCGCACGGCGCCGGCATCACCGTCGACACCGCGAACCGGCTGCAGGGCCGCGAGTACGACGTGACGGTCGTCCTGCACCCGCTGTCGGGGCGCCGCGACGCCACCGCGTTCCACCTGGAGTCGGGGCGGCTGTGCGTGCTGACGTCGCGGCACCGGCACGCGTGCGTGGTGGTCGCGCGGGCGGGCATCCCCGAGCTGCTGGACGCGCACCCGTCCGCCGAGCCGGTGCACCTCGGCGTGCCGGTGAAGTTCCCGGACGGCTGGGAGGCGAACCAGTCGGTGCTCGCCCACCTCGCCGCCCACCGCGTGGCGGGCGCCTAGCCGGGCGTCCGGCGGGAGGCTAGGCGGGTCCGGCGGTCGCCGCCCACCGGCCGTTGTGCCGGGTGATCGTGATCGGGTGGTCGAAGCACTCGCTGACCAGCTCCGTCGTGATGACCTCGCCGGCGGGCCCGGAGGCGAGCACCCGCCCCTCGCGCAGCAGCAGGGCGTGGGTCGTGCTCGTGGGCAGCTCCTCCAGGTGGTGCGTGACCAGCACGGTCGTGAGGTCGGGCCGGTCGGCGCGCAGCTGGTCGATGCTGGCCAGCAGCCGCTCGCGGGCGGCGACGTCCAGGCCGGTGGCGGGCTCGTCGAGCAGCAGCACCGCCGGGTCCGGCATGAGCGCCCGCGCGATCAGCGTCCGGCCCCGCTCCCCCTGCGACAGGGTCGGCCAGCGGGCGTCGGCGCGCGCCGCCAGCCCCATCAGCTCCATCAGCTCGTCGGCGCGGCGCAGGTCCTCCGCGGACGGCGTCCAGCGCGGGACGAGCTCGATGGTGCCGGTGACGCCGGTCAGGAGGATCTCCCGGACGGTCCGCGCGGACTCCAGCGGGTGCCGCGGGTTGACCTGCCCGATCAGCGGCCGCAGCGAATGGACGTCCACCCGGCCGAGCCTGCGCCCGAGGATCTCCGCCGTCCCGCGCGTCGGGTGCGTGTAGGCGCCGAGGATGCCGAGCAGCGTGCTCTTCCCCGCGCCGTTCGGGCCGATGAGCGCCCAGTGCTCGCCGCGCAGCACGGTCATCGTGACGCGGTCGAGCAGCAGCCGCCGCTCCCGGACCAGGTCGATCTTGTCGGCGTTCAGCACGACGTCGGACACGGAACCTCCCGTTCGAACACTCGGCATGGGGGCACGCAGGCGGTGTGCGGCGTGCGGGGACGCGGAGGGCCGGGATCGCCGGGGCGGCGCGTCTGACGATCTTCAACGTACCCGAGAATCGCCGTCCGGTACGAGGGAGGCGTCCGGCCGGATACTGTGAGATCCGGTGCCTCAGCGATCTGGAGGGGGACATGGAGGACATCGGCCTCATGTGCGCCCGCTGCGGCGGCGAAGTGCACGACGTGACGCACAACCGCGAGGGCTCGCTCGACGGGGTCGGCTACCGCCACAACCGGCGGGTCGAGCCGTGGGACCACGAGCTGGAGCTGGCGGTCGGCGAGCCCCTTCCCAGGGAGCCGGGCTGCGACTTCTGCGGGGCGTCCGGGCCGAGCTGGCTCTACTACCCGACGCTCGACCCCGACGACACCGACATGTTCGAGGTCGAACTCGACACCACGGACCTGTCGGACGACGACACCGCCGTGGCCGTCCTCAACATGCTCTATCCGTGGTACGCGTGCGACACGTGCTCCGTCCTGGTCGCCGACCGCAACGTCGACCTGCTCATCGCCCGCGCCCTCGACCGCACCCCCGTCCCGGCGGACGGCCCGGTCGACGAGGAGACCGTCCGCGCCCGCCTGCAAGGCTCCCTCTCGGTCTTCTTCACCACACGCCCCGGCCGCCCGCAGCCGTCGCGGGCCGTGTAGCGTCGTTCCACCCCTGGGGGGCGGGGTGTCGGCGGGGGACAATAGGATCTATGCCGTTTTGGTGAGGTGCGTGTGGGTACGGGGGCGCAAATGATCATTGAGGCGCGATTCCACGGGCCGGACGGGTCCGGGAACGGCGGATACGTCGCGGGCAGGCTCGCGGGGCGGGTGCCGATCGACACGGTGACGGTCACGCTGCGGCAGCCGCCGCCGCTGGACACAGAGCTGACGGTCACGGTGGAGGACGAGCGGGGGCACAGCGCGCGGCTGTGGGACGGCGAGCGGCTGATCGCGGAGGCGCTCGCGGGGGCGATCGTCGTGCCGCCGATCCCGCCCGTGCCGTTCGAGCGGGCGGTGGAGGCGGCGGAGAAGTACCGCGCGCAGGAGAACCACCCGTTCCCCGGCTGCTTCGTGTGCGGGCCCGACCGCGAGCCCGGCGACGGGCTGCGGCTGGAGCCCGGGCCGGTCGCCGACGGCACCGTCGCGACGCCGTGGGTCCCCGACCGGGTCCCCGAGCGGGAGCTGGTGTGGGCGGCGCTCGACTGCCCGGGCGGGTGGTCGTTCGACGTGGCGGGCCGCCCGGCGGTGCTCGGCACCATGACCGCGCAGGTGATGGACGTCCCCGAAGCCGGCGAGCAGTGCGTCGTGCTGGGGCTCGCGCGCAGCCGCGAGGGCCGCAAGATGCACGCCGCCACGGCCCTCTACGGCGCGGACGGGCGCCTGCTGGGCCGCGCCGAGCAGATCTGGATCGAGATCGACCCGGAGGTCTTCGGGCGCTGACGCCGCCGATCCGCCGCGCGCCGGGCCGGTCCGGTTCCGCATGGATCGCGGAAATGTGTCGCCCGGCATTGTCGGCGCGGCCGGATCCGCTGTTCAATCTGAGCTTCCGCGGATACGGAGGCACGGCTCATGAGCGGAGACGGCTTACTCATCCTGGCGCTGGCGGCCCTCGCGGTCTACACGGGCGTCCACTGGGAGCGGGCGCGCCGCAGCGTCACGGATCTGCGGCTCAGCCGCCGGCGGGTCAGCCTGCTGCGCCAGGCCGCGGCGCGGGAGCGCGGCCACGTCGCGGTGATCATCGCGGTCGCGTCGGTGGCGCTGTTCCTGGCGGTCAGGTACGGCTGAGCCCGGGCGGGCGCCCGCCCGGGCGTGTCAGGGGCCGGCGAACAGGGGGTCCTCGCGGTCCACGCCGTTCACGGGGCGGCCGTGGCGCGGCGGTTCGCCGCCCTGCGCCGGGTGGCCGCCGGTGGTGGAGCCCGGCGTCCCGTGCGGGGGCGTCCCGTGCGGGGGCGTCCCGTGCGGTGCGGGGGCCGCGTTCGGCAGCGGCGCGCCGAGCGGCATCGGGGCCCCGTTCGGGACGGAGCCGTGCCCGGCGGGCCCGCCGATCGGGGGCAGGCCCGGCGGCGGCCCGGCGGGCTGCCGCCCGGCGCCGTTCGGGAAGCCCGCCGCGGGCGCCGGGCTCCCGCCGCCCGGCATCCGGCCGCCGGGCGGGATGTTCGACGACAGCGTGCCCTGGGTGAACTGGTCGACCTGGCGGCGCGCCCGGTCGGCCTCGGCGCGGGCGGCGTCGCGCTCCTCGGCGAGCGCGGTGAGCGCGGCCTGCTGGTCGGCGACCGACTGGGACAACTGGCGCAGCTGCACGGCCTGGTCGTTGACCTTGGCGGCCAGCTCGTCCCGCTCCGCCGTCGCGGCCCTCACCTGCTCCTGGGCGGCGTCGCGCTCCTTGGCGGCCTCGTCGGCGCGCGCGTTGGCGCGGACGACCTCCGCCTCGGCCTCGGACTGGGCGCGCAGCGCGGCGGTGCGCTCCGCCTCGGCCTTGCTCGCGGCCTGCATGGCGCGCTGCCGCTGCGCCTCGGTGTCGCGCATGGCGGTGCGGAGGTCTTCGGCGCCCTGCTTGGCGACGGCGGCCTCGACGCGCTGCGCCTCGGCGGCGCCCTCGGCCTCGGCGAGCTTGGCGTGCAGGCCGACGAGCTCGGCCCGCGCCGCCTCCAGCGCGGCGAGCAGCTCGGTCTCGCGCGCGGCGACGCGGTCGCGCTCGCTCTCCGCGGCGAGCTTCGCCGTCATCGACTGCTGGGCGATCTGGTGGGCCTCCTCCCACGCCTGCTGCGCGGCGTCGCGCTTGGCGAAGGCGAGCTTGGCCTCCTCCCGGGCGCGCCCGGCCTCCTTTTCCGCCGCGTCGGCGCGCTTGCGCGCCGCGGACGCCTCCTGCCACGCCTCCTCGGCGCGCCGCTGGGACGCGTCGCGCTCGCTCTGCGCGATGGCGAGCTCGCGGGCGGCCTCGGCGCGCACCTCGGCGACGCGGCGCTCGACGCCGGCGACGCTCAGCTCGGAGGTCAGCGACTCGGCGAGCAGGTCGGCGGTCTTCTCCAGCCGCTCGACCATCTCCCAGGCGGAGGCGACCTGGCCGGTGAGGCCCGGCGCGTCCCGGCCGCGGTCGCGGCGCTCGCGGGCCTCGCGCGCGCAGACGCCGTCGTTGTCCTGGCAGTAGCGGACCGCGCGGACGGCCCCCACGGGCTGCGGGACGGGGCGCCCGCAGTTGGCGCACGGCCAGACCGCGACCGGGTCCCCCATGCGGGCGACCGCCGTCTCGGCGGACTCCCCCGCGCCTCCGGAGACCGCGCCGCCCTGGGGAGCCGCGGCCGTCCCCTCGGGGCCGCTATTGTCGCGCTCTTCGCTGTTAGGCATGGAATGAACCATACGCACTGATCGAAGTTGCTGCAGTGACTTGGGAGGTAGATGTGGGGGTGCCCACTTCGTCGTTCATTGAGCGGCGAAGCGGTCGGTGGCCTCGATGAGCCGGTCCCGGATTCCCGGCTCGGAGCCGCCGTGCCCGGCGTCCTCGACGATGTGGAACTCCGCCTCGGGCCACGCCCGGTGCAGCTCCCACGCCTGATCGGGCGGCGTCTTCATGTCGTAGCGGCCGTTGACGATCACGGCGGGGACGCGGCGGATGCGGTCGACGGCCGCGAGGAGCCCCTCCCCGGGGAGGAAGCCGCCGTTCGAGATGTAGTGGTGGGTGATGCGGGCGAACGCCAGGACGGTCGCGTCGTCCAGCTCGGGCGGCGGGACGGGCCGGAGCGTGTTCGCCGACAGCTCCCAGGCCACCCAGGCGCGGGCCGCCGGGAGGTGAACGGCCGGGTCCGGGTCCTGGATGCGCCGGCCGTAGGCGGTCATCAGGTCGTCCTGCTCCGCAGGCGGGATCGCGTCCCGGAAGGCCGCCCACTCGGCCGGGAACAGGTGCGCCGCCCCGGCCGGGGTGAACCCCCACGCCTCGTCCGGCGGGCGGACGAGGTAGACGCCCCGCAGCACCATCTCGGTGACGCGGTCCGGATGCGCCTGCGCGTAGGCGAGCGCGAGCGTGCTCCCCCAGCTTCCGCCGAACACCAGCCACCGGTCGACGCCGAGGTGGACGCGCAGCCGTTCGATGTCCTCGACCAGGCGCGGGGTGACGTTGTGCTCCAGCGACACCGACGGGTCGCCGGCGTGCGGGAGGCTCCGCCCGCAGTTCCGCTGGTCGAACAGCACGATCCGGTACCTGGACGGGTCGAAGAACCGCCGGTTGTCGGGGAGCACCCCGCCGCCGGGGCCGCCGTGCAGGAACACCGCGGGCTTGCCGCCGGGATTCCCGCAGGTCTCCCAGTGGATCCGGTTCCCGTCGCCCACGTCGAGCAGGCCGGAGTCGTACGGTTCGACCGCGGGGTAGTACTCCCTCAACGCCATCATCCAGTCATACCAGGCGCGCGATCATGCTCGTCCGGGCGGCGCTCCCGGGCCGGCGCGTCCGGTCAGAGCTGGGCCATCGCCTTGCGGATGCGCTTGTCGGAGACGGGGAAGCGGGTCCCGAGCTGCTGCGCGAAGAGGCTGACGCGCAGTTCCTCCAGCATCCAGCGGATCTGCCGGGCGGGCTCCTCGTCGCGGCGGGACGGGTGCAGGCGGCGCAGCGCCTGCTCGTACTCCTGCGTCAGCACGTCGACCTGGTGGGCGAGCGTCCGGTCGCGGCCCGGGTTCTCCGGGAGCTTGTCGAGCCGGACCTGCAGGGCGCGCAGGTAGCGGGGCACGTCGTGCAGCCGCGCCCAGCCCGTCGCGGTGACGAACCCCGGATGGATCAGCCTCCCCAGGTGGCCGCGGATGTCGGCGAGCGCCGGGACGAGGGTGAGGCTCGTGGTGCCGCGGACCCGCCGGTCCACCTCGTGGGCCTCGGCGAGGATCCGCTCCACCAGGCCGACCACCTCGGCGGTCGCGTCGTGCAGGTCGGCGCGGACCCGGTCGTACAGGGCGCGGAAGCCGTCCTCGTCCCAGGCGGGGCCGCCCGCCTCGGCGATCAGCCGGTCGGCTGCGGCGGTGACGCAGTCGTCGAACAGCGCGGCGACGGAGCCGTGCGGGTTGTGGCTGAGCGCCAGCTTGCCCCGGTTGGTCAGGCGCCCCTGGATGAGCTTCACCGGCGACGGCGCGTTCAGCAGGATCAGCCGCCGCGTGCCGAGCCACATGGCGCGGCGCTGCTCGGCCTCCGTCTCGTACATGCGGACGGCGACGCTCTCGCCCTCGTCGGTGAGCGCCGGGTAGGCCTTGACGTCGTAGCCGTTCTGCCTCCGCTCGTAGGTGCGGGGCAGCTCCCCGATCGTCCACTCGGTGAGGCCGGAGCGCTCCACGGTGGACGCCGCCTTCGACAGCGTCCCGCGGACCTTGCCGGCGAGGCGGCGTTTCAGCTCGGTGAGGTCGGTGCCCTCGCCGAGGGTGCGGCGCCTCTCGTCCACGACGCGGAACGTGATGCGCAGGTGGGCGGGCAGCCGGGACGGGTCCCACGCCTCGCGGGCGATGGGCACGCCGGTCATCGCGGTGAGCTCGCGCTCCAGGGCGTCCAGCAGCGGCTCGGTGCGCGGCGCGACGCGGTCGAGGACCTTGCGGGCGTAGTCGGGCGCCGGGACGAAGTTGACGCGCAGCTGCTTCGGCAGCGACCGGATCAGCTCGGTGACCAGCTCGGCGCGCAGGCCCGGGACCTGCCACTCGAACCCGTCCGGCCGGACCTGGTTCAGGACCTGGACGGGGATGTGCACGGTCACGCCGTCGGCGTCGGTGCCGGGTTCGAACTGGTAGGTGAGGCGCAGGCGCAGCGGCCCCTGCTTCCACACGTCCGGGTAGTCGGCCTCGCTGACGCCGCCCGCCGCCTCGTTGATGAGCATCGACTTCTCGAACCCGAGCAGGTCGGGATCGGTGCGCCGGGCCTTCTTCCACCAGGCGTCGAAGTGCCGCCCGGAGACGACGTCCTCGGGGATGCGCTCGTCGTAGAAGTCGAACAGGGTCTCGTCGTCGACGAGGATGTCGCGGCGGCGGGCGCGGTGCTCCAGCTCCTCGACCTCGTCCAGCAGGGCGCGGTTGTCGTGGAAGAACCGGTGGTGGGTCTCCCAGTCGCCCTCGACGAGCGCGTGCCGGATGAACAGCTCGCGCGACAGGGCCGGGTCGATGCGGCCGTAGTTGACGCGGCGGTCGGCGACGATCGGCACCCCGTAGAGGGTGACCTTCTCGCGCGCCATGACGGCCGCCTGCTTCTTCGACCAGTGCGGCTCGCTGTAGTCGCGCTTGACCAGGTGCTGGGCGAGGGGCTCGATCCACTCGGGCTCGATCTTGGCGTTGATGCGCCCCCAGAGCCGGGACGTCTCGACCAGCTCCGCCGACATCACCCAGCGCGGCGGCTTCTTGAACAGCGACGACCCGGGGAACACGGCGAACTTCGCGCCCCGCGCGCCGAGGTACTCCTGCCCGCGGCGCTGCCTGTCCTTCTTCTCGGCGTCGACGAGCCCGATGTGCGACAGCAGGCCGGCGAGCAGCGAGACGTGGATGCGGTCCGGCGGGGCGTCGGCGGTGTTCAGCGTGATGCCGAGCCCCTTGGCGACCTGCTTGAGCTGGCCGTGCAGGTCCTGCCACTCGCGGACGCGCAGGAAGTGCAGGAACTCGTTCTTGCACATGCGCCGGAACGCGCTGCCCGACAGCTCCTTCTGCCGCTCGCGCAGGTAGTTCCAGAGGTTCAGGTAGGCCAGGAAGTCGGAGGTGGGGTCGGCGAAGCGGCGGTGCTTCTCGTCGGCGGCCTGCTGGTGCTCGGCGGGGCGCTCGCGCGGGTCCTGGATGGACAGCGCCGACGCGATGACCAGCACCTCCCGGACGCAGCCGTTCTTCTCGGCCTCCAGCACCATGCGGCCGAGGCGGGGGTCGATGGGCAGCTGGGCGAGGCGGCGGCCGAGCGGGGTGAGGCGCTTGCGCGGGTCCTTCTCGGACGGGTCGATGGCGCCCAGCTCGTGCAGCAGGTCGACGCCGGCCTTGATGTTGCGGCGGTCCGGCGGCTCCACGAACGGGAACGCGGCGATGTCGCCGAGGCCGAGCGCGGTCATCTGCAGGATGACGGACGCGAGGTTGGTGCGCAGGATCTCCGGGTCGGTGAACTCGGGCCGGGACTCGAAGTCCTCCTCGGAGTACAGCCGGATGCAGACGCCCTCGGACACCCGCCCGCAGCGGCCCTTGCGCTGGTTCGCCGACGCCTGCGACACCGGTTCGATCGGGAGCCGCTGCACCTTCAGCCGGTGGCTGTAGCGGGAGATCCGCGCGGTGCCGGGGTCGACGACGTACTTGATGCCGGGGACGGTCAGCGACGTCTCGGCGACGTTGGTGGCCAGCACGACGCGCCGGCCGCGGTGCGGCTGGAACACCCGGTGCTGCTCGGCCGACGACAGCCGCGCGTACAGCGGCAGCACCTCGGTGGAGGTCTTCTGCCGGGTGAAGTGCTTGGTCAGCGCGTCGGCGGTGTCGCGGATCTCGCGCTCGCCGCTGAGGAACACCAGCACGTCGCCTGGGCCCTCGCGGCGCAGCTCGTCGACCGCGTCGATGATCGCCTGGATCTGGTCGCGGTCGGGGTCGGCGGACGGGTCGTCGGGGTCGGCGACGGGCCGGTAGCGGACCTCCACCGGGTAGGTGCGCCCCGACACCTCCACGATCGGCGCGTCGTCGAAGTGCTCGGAGAACCGCTCCGGGTCGATCGTCGCCGAGGTGATGATCACCTTCAGGTCGGGGCGCCGGGGCAGGATCTCCTTGATGTAGCCGAGCAGGAAGTCGATGTTGAGGCTGCGCTCGTGCGCCTCGTCGATGATCAGTGTGTCGTACTGGCGCAGCAGCCGGTCGGTCTGGATCTCGGCGAGCAGGATGCCGTCCGTCATCAGCTTGACGAGCGTGTCGTCGCCGGACCGGTCGGTGAACCGCACCTTGTACCCGACGGCGTCGCCGAGCTCGGTGCCGAGCTCCTCGGCGATGCGGTCGGCGACCGTGCGCGCGGCCAGCCGGCGCGGCTGGGTGTGCCCGATGGAGCCGAGCACGCCGCGCCCCAGCTCCAGGCAGACCTTGGGGATCTGGGTGGTCTTCCCCGACCCGGTCTCGCCCGCGACGATCACGACCTGGTGGTCGCGCACCGCGGCGAGGATGTCGTCCTTCTTGCGCGCCACCGGCAGGTCGGCCGGGTACGTGACCGCGGGCACGGCGCGGCGCCGCCGCTCGACCCGCCGCTCGGCGGCCTCGACGTCGGCGGCGATCTCCTCGGCGGCCTTCGCGCGGCGCGCGGCGTCCCGCATCTTCTGGACGCCGTCGATCCGGCGGCGCAGCCGGTGCTGATCGCGGAGCATCAGCTCGGGCAGGCGCGCGCGCAGGCCGGCGAGCGGCGGTTTCACACTCGACCTCATATCCGTCACCAAGGATAGGGTTGCGGGCCCGCGGCCCCGCTCACCCGCAAACCTCCGCACCGTAGCCGGGACGCCCCGCGCGGGGCGATCCATTTTCCGGGCGGCGACGGGATACAACGCCGCGCTCCGGGACGGCATTCCGGGGCCGCCGCGCGGCGCGGCCCCGGAGACGGCCGCGGGGAAGCGGCTGCGCTCAGCCCGCGCCGTAGACGGGCTCGGGCGCGGGGGCCTCGGCGAGGAGGCCCTTGACGACGTCGCCGACCTCCGCCGGGTCCCACCTCGCGCCCTTGTCGGCCGCGGGGCCGTGCCGGAAGGCGTCCATCACGCAGATCCTGCCGCCCTCCGCCTCGAAGACCCGCCCGGTCACGTCGCGGGACCCGGCCGAGCCGAGCCAGACGACCAGCGGCGAGACGTTCTCGGGGGCCATCGCGTCGAACTCGCCCTCGGCGGGGGCGGCCATCGTCCGCGCGAAGACCTCCTCGGTCATCCGGGTGCGGGCGGCGGGCGCGATCGCGTTGACGGTCGCGCCGTAGCGGCCCAGCTCGGCGGACGCCACGAGCGTCAGCCCGACGATCCCGGCCTTGGCGGCGGAGTAGTTGGCCTGGCCGACGCTGCCGAGCAGCCCGGCGCCGGACGAGGTGTTGATCACGCGGGCGTCCACGGGGCGGCCGGCCTTGCTCTCCGCCCGCCAGTACCGGGCCGCGTGCTTGAGCGGCAGGAAGTGGCCCTTCAGGTGGACGCGCATGACGGCGTCCCACTCGTCCTCGCCCAGGTTGACCAGCATGCGGTCGCGCAGGAACCCGGCGTTGTTCACGAGGGTGTCGAGCCCGCCGAACGCGTCGACCGCGGTGGCGACCAGCGCGGCGGCGCCCTCGTCGGTGGCGATGTCGTCGGTGCTCGCGACGGCCTTCCCGCCGAGCGCCTCGATCTCCCGGACGACGCCGTGGGCCGGGCCTTCGGAGGCGTCGCCGGTGCCGTCCCGCGCGACGCCGAGGTCGTTCACGACGACGAGGGCGCCCTGGCGGGCGAACTCCAGCGCGTGCGCGCGGCCGAGCCCGCGCCCG
The DNA here is from genome assembly GCF_040302145.1 of Spirillospora sp. NPDC127506. Taxonomy (NCBI): domain Bacteria; kingdom Bacillati; phylum Actinomycetota; class Actinomycetes; order Streptosporangiales; family Thermomonosporaceae; genus Spirillospora; species Spirillospora sp. NPDC127506. The sequence goes on from NZ_JBEORG010000005.1 coordinate 73,879, forward strand.
GCGCCGGTGACGGCGACCACCCGGTCCTTGCAGATCATCGCGACTCCTCCTTGTTCACGGTGGCGGCGTCCAGGAAGGCGGGGCGCTCTCCCCCGCCGTGGACCTGCAGCGTCGCGCCGGTGACGTAGGACGCCAGGTCGGACGCCAGGAACGCGCACGCGGCGCCGATGTCGTAGGGGACGGCGAGGCGGCCCATCGGGACGGTCGCGGCCACCGCCGCGACGCCGTCCTCGTCGCCGTAGTGCAGGTGGGACAGCTCGGTGCGGACCATCCCGAGGATGAGCGCGTTGACCCGGATGTGCGGCGCCCACTCCACCGCGAGCGAGGCGGTGAGGCTGTGCAGGCCGGCCTTGGCGGCGCCGTAGGCGGCGGTGCCGGGCGACGGGCGCACCCCGCTGACGCTGCCGATGTTGACGACCGACCCGCCGCCCCGCGCCATGATCTTCGGCCGCAGCGCCCGCGCCATGATCAGCGCCGAGGTCAGGTTCAGCTCGATGATCTTCACGTGGGTGCGCAGGCTCCCCTCGGCGACCGGCAGGTACGGGGCGCCGCCCGCGTTGTTGACCAGCACGTCGACGCCGTCCAGGCCGTTGGCGAACGCCTGCACCGCGTCCGGGTCGCGCACGTCCAGCGAGACGAACCGCGCCGTCCTCCCGCCCCCCTCGGGCAGCGTCTCGGGCTCGCGCCGGGCGACCGCGACGACGTCGGCGCCGGCCTCCAGCAGGGCGCGGCTGATCCCGGCGCCGACCCCGCGCACGCCCCCCGTGACCACGGCGGTCCGGCCGCCCAGGTCGAGCGTCAGTGACATTCCGCCTCCTCTGCTACCTTCTGTTCTAACAAATGTTTGGTGGAAAGGTAGCGCATGGGAGTCTCCACCACGACCCTGGACGGGGTCGCCGAGATCGTCGTGGACGCCCCGCCGGTCAACGCGCTGACCGTCGCGGGCTGGTACGAGCTGGCCGACGCGGTCGCCGCGGCCGGCCGCGACCCGGACGTCGGCGCCGTCGTGCTCCGGGCCGAGGGCCGGGGCTTCAACGCGGGCGTCGACATCAAGGAGATGCAGAGCACCGAGGGCCACACGGCCCTGGTCGGCGCGAACCGCGGGTGCTACGCGGCGTTCGCGGCCGTCTACGACTGCGAGGTCCCGGTCGTCGCGGCCGTCCACGGCTTCTGCCTGGGCGGCGGGGTCGGCCTGGCCGGCAACGCCGACATCGTGGTCGCCTCGCGGGACGCCTACTTCGGGCTGCCGGAGGTGGACCGGGGCGCGCTCGGCGCCGCGACGCACCTGGCCCGGCTCGTCCCGCAGCACCTGATGCGCGCGATGGTCTACACGTGCCGCAACGTCACGGCCGAGGAGCTGCACCACCACGGCTCGGTGCTGGAGGTCGTCCCGGCGGAAGAGCTGCGCGGCAAGGCCATGGAGGTCGCCTCCGCCATCGCCGCCAAGGACCGGTACGTCATCCGGCGGGCCAAGGAGTCGCTGAACGGCATCGACCCCGTCGACGTCAAGCGCAGCTACCGCTACGAGCAGGGCTTCACGTTCGAGCTCAACCTCGTCGGCGCGGGCGACGAGCACCGCGCCGCCTTCGTCGCCAAGGGGGCCGAATGAGCGGCAAGGTGATGTCGGCCGACGAGGTCGCCGCGTCGCTGGAGAGCGGCATGACCGTCGGGATCGGCGGCTGGGGGTCGCGGCGCAAGCCGATGGCGCTGGTCCGGGCGATCCTGCGCTCCCCCGTCACCGACCTGACGGTGATCACGTACGGGGGCCCGGACGTGGGGCTGCTGTGCGCCACCGGCAAGATCAGGCGGCTGGTCACCGCGTTCGTGACGATGGACACGATCCCGCTGGAGCCGCACTTCCGGCAGGCGCGGCAGTCCGGGGCGATCGAGCTGACCGAGTACGACGAGGGCATGTTCATGTTCGGGCTGTACGCGGCGGCGCACCGGCTGCCGTTCCTGCCCACCCCGGTCGGCCTCGGCTCGGACGTCCTGCGGGTCAACCCGGAGCTGAGGACGATCCGGTCGCCGTACGAGGACGCGACCGAGCTCGTCGCCGTCCCGGCCCTGAGGATGGACGCGGCGCTCGTCCACATGAACCGCGCCGACGCGCGCGGCAACGCCCAGTACCTCGGGCCCGACCCGTACATGGACGACCTGTTCGCGAAGGCCGCCGACCGGACGTACGTGTCGTGCGAGCGCCTCGTCGAGACGGCCGACTTCGCCAAGGAGGGGCCGCTGCAGTCGATGCTGATCAGCCGGGCGCACGTGGCGGGCGTGGTGGAGACGCCGAACGGGGCGCACTTCACCGACTGCGCGCCCGACTCCGGGCGGGACGAGAGGTTCCAGAAGCTCTACGCGCAGTCGGCGGCCGACCCGGAGAGGTGGGCGGAGTTCAGCGAGCGGTTCCTGGCCGGCGACGAGGCCGCCTACCAGGACGCCGTCCGGGCCTGGCGGGAGGAGTCCCGATGAGCGATGTGACGCGTGCGGAGGTGTGCGCGGCGGCGTGCGCCGACCTGTTCCGGGGCGACGGCGAGATCGTCGCGGCGGCGGTGGCCGGTTTCGTGCCGATGCTGGGGTCGCGGCTGGCGCGGGCCACGTTCGCGCCCGATCTGCTGACGACGGACGGCGGTCCGGCGCTGAGCGCCGAACCCGCCCCGCTCGGCCGGCCGGCGGAGACCGCCGAGGGCTGGCTGCCGTTCCGCGACCACCTGTGGCTCGTGCTGAACGGGCGGCGGCACGTGGTGATGGGGCCGAGCCAGATCGACGCGCACGGCAACACCAACATCTCCTGCATCGGCGAGTGGGAGCGGCCGGCGCGGCAGCTCCTCGGGGTGCGCGGCGGGCCGGGCAACACGCTGCTGAACCCGACGAGCTACTGGGTGCCGAAGCACTCGACGCGGGTGTTCACCGAGAAGGTCGACATGGTGAGCGGCGTCGGCTGGGACCGGGGCGCGCACGAGATCCGCGCCGTGGTGACCAACCTCGCGGTGCTCGACTTCGGCACGCCGGACCGGCGGATGCGGCTGCGGTCCGTCCACCCCGGCGTGAGCGTCGCGGACGTGGTCGCCGCCACCGGCTTCGAGCTGGCCGTTCCGGACGAGGTGCCCGAGACGCGGCTGCCGGACGCCGAGGAGCTGCGGATCATGCGCGAGGTCCTCGACCCGAAGGGGCTGCGCGAGCGGGAGGTCCCGGCATGAGCGGAGCGAACCGGGGGGCGCGGGGGGTCGACCCCCCGCAGGGCGGAGGCATGAGCGGGCAGTTGCTCGACACCCCGCTGACCCGGCTGACCGGCGTGCGGCACCCCGTCGTCCAGACCGGCATGGGGTGGGTCGCCGGCCCGAAGCTCGTCACGGCCGTGGCGAACGCGGGCGGGCTCGGCGTCCTGGCGTCGGCGACGATGACGCTCAACCGGCTCGCCGACGCGATCCACGAGGTCAAGGACCGCACGGACGCCCCCTTCGGGGTCAACCTGCGGGCCGACGCCGGGGACGCCGGCGACCGCATCGACCTGCTGATCAAGGAGGGCGTGAAGGTCGCGTCCTTCGCGCTCGCCCCGAAGAAGGAGCTGATCGCGAAGCTGAAGGACGCCGGGGTCGTCGTGATCCCGTCCGTCGGCGCGCGGCGGCACGCGGAGAAGGTCGCGGGGTGGGGCGCGGACGCCGTGCTCGTCCAGGGCGGCGAGGGCGGCGGCCACACCGGCGCCGTCGCCACCACGCTGCTGCTGCCGCAGGTGGTGGACGCCGTCGACATCCCGGTCATCGCGGCGGGCGGCTTCTTCGACGGGCGCGGCCTCGCCGCCGCGCTCGCCTACGGGGCGGCGGGCGTCGCGATGGGCACCCGGTTCCTGCTGACGTCCGACAGCCCGGTGCCGGACGCCGTCAAGCGGGTGTACCTGGATGCCGGCGAGACCGTGGTGACCCGGCAGGTGGACGGCATGCCGCACCGGGTGCTGCGCAGCGAGCTGGTCGACGCGCTGGAGCGGTCCGGACGGGTCGGCGGCCTGGCCCGGGCGGTGCGCAACGCCGCGCGGTTCAAGAAGCTGTCCGGGATGTCGTGGCGCGCGATGATCGCCGACGGGAGGGCGATGAAGCACGGCAAGGACCTCTCGTGGTCGCAGGTGCTGATGGCCGCGAACACGCCGATGCTGCTGAAGGCGGCGATGGTGGACGGCCGCCCCGACCTGGGCGTGATGGCGTCCGGCCAGGTCGTCGGCGTCATCGACGACCTGCCGAGCTGCGGCGAGCTGATCGACGCGGTCGTGCGGCGGGCCGCCGAGGCCATCGCCGCGCAGCAGTCCCTCCTGGTGCGTTGAGCCCGGTGCGTTGAGCCCGGCGCGTTGAGCCCGGTGCGTTGGGCCGGGTGCGCTAGGCGCCTTGCGCGCCGAGGCCGCGCAGCACGGCCGCCAGTCCCCCGCGGAACTCCTCGTCGGGGCCGAGGCGGCGGGCGTGCCGCGCGGTCTCGGTCAGGTGGGGGAACTCGTCGGCGGGCAGCGCGGCGATGGCGGCGGTCCCCTCCCCCTCCAGCGGGCCGAGGTGCTCCAGCTGGATCGCGCCGATGACGTAGGCGATCACGGCGCGCAGCGCGATCGCCGCGCGCGGCCCGTCGATGCCCGCCTCGGCGAGGATCCGGGCGACGGTCTCGCCCCAGCACAGCGAGCCCGCCGAGGCATGGCGGTGGGCGAGCGTCAGCGGCATGATCGCGGCGTGCGCGCCGAACGCGTCCCGCAGCCGCAGCGCCATGGTCTCGATCCGCGCCTCCCACGGCCCCTCGCCGGGCGGCGCCGGGTCGACCTCGGCGTAGACGAGGTCGACGACGAGCCCCTCCAGCTCTTCGCGGTCGCGCACGTAGCGGTAGAGCGCCATCGTGCTCATTCCGAGCTCCTTGGCGACGGCGCGCATGGACAGCCCGGCGAGCCCGTCCCGGTCGATGACGGCGAGCGCGGCTCCGGCGAGCCTCTCGGTGCTGAGCGAGCGTGGTCGAGGCATGGCGCTTGACAGCGTACGGCATACGCTTACGATCGTAGGCGTATGCCGTACACCTAAAGGAGACGCCCATGCATCTCGCCCCCGGCTCCGACATCCCGCCGCGCGAGCTCACCCCGGTCAACGGCCCGCCGGTGCGGGTGCCCGACCCCGGCCGCCTCGTCCACCTGCAGTTCCGCCGGTTCGCGGGCTGCCCGATCTGCAACCTGCACCTGCGCTCGTTCACCGTCCGGCACGCCGAGATCGAGGCCGCCGGCGTCCGCGAGGTCGTCGTGTTCCACTCGTCCGCCCGCGAGCTGCGCGAGCACGTCGGCGGCCTCCCGTACGCCGCGGTCGCCGACCCGGAGAAGCGGCTGTACGCCGAGTTCGGCGTGGAGTCCGCCCGCCGCGCGCTCCTGGACCCCCGAGCCTGGTGGACGATCCTGCGCGCCGTCGCCGCCGGCACCTGGCAGGTCGCGCGGGGCCGGGCGCGGGCGCCGAAGGCCCGCCCGGACGGCGGGCGCCTCGGCCTGCCCGCCGACTTCCTCATCGGCGCCGACGGCCGCGTGCTCGCCGCCGGATACGGCGAGCACGCGGCCGACCACTGGAGCGTCGACGACCTCCTCGACCTGGCCGCCCAAGCCCCCGCCGCCTCCGGGAGGCGGTGAGGCTCAGCCCCGCACGGCCAAGACGAGCTTCCCGGTCGTGGCGCCCGACTCGATGCGCTTGTGCGCCTCGGCGGCCCGCTCCAGGGGCAGTTCCTCGACCTGGACGCGCAGGTCCCCCGACGCGACCGCGGCGAGGGCGCCGCGCAGGGCGCGCCCCGCCTCGGCCGGCGCGATCCCCGCGAACGCGGCGAGGTTGAACCCGGACACCGTCTTATTGTCGAACCACAGCTCGTTCGCCGGGATCCCCACGTCGTCCGCGCCGGAGGCGTTGCCCATCACGACCATCCGGCCCATCGGGGCGAGCGCGTCCAGGCTGGTGCGCCGCGCGGCGCCCCCGACCATGTCCACGACGATGTCGAACCCGCGGCCGCCGGTGAGGCCGGCGACCGCGTCCGGCAGGTCGTCGCGGAGCACGACGTCGTCGTAGCCGAATCCGCGGGCGGCCTCGATCTTCGCGGGCCCGCCGACCGTCCCGGCGACCCTGCCCGCGCCGAGCCGCCGGGCGGCCTGGCCGAGCTGGCTGCCCACTCCCCCGGCCGCCGCGTGCACCAGCACGCTCTCGCCCGGTTCGATGCGCGCGACGCGGTCCAGGACGAGGAACGCGGTCGTGCTGTTGGACGGGACGGCCGCAGCGACGTCCAGTCCCAGGTCCAGCCCGTCGAGCGGCGCGACGAGGTCGGCGGAGGTGACGGCGACCTCGGCGTAGCCGCCGCTGTCCACGATCGTCAGCGCGGCGACGGGCTGGCCCTTGCGCAGCCCCTCGACATCCGGGCCCACCGCCCGGACATGGCCGGACACCTCGATGCCGGGGACGAACGGCAGCGGCACGTCCACCACGCCCTGCCGGTACAGGACTTCGGCGAAGTTCGCGCCCGCGTACGCGACGTCGATGGACACCTGGCCCGGCCCCGGCTCGGGTGCCTCCATCTCGGCGGGGCGCAGCACGTCCGCGCCGCCGAACTCGGGAATCGTGATGGCCTTCATCAGTATCGGTCTCCTACTGCCGCTGGAACGCCGTCCAGCTCGGCCAGGTCGGTTCCGGTGAGGTCCAGGTCGGCGGCACCGGCGTTCTCGTGCAGGTAGCGCCGCTTCTTGGTGCCGGGGATCGGGATGACGTGCTCGCCCTGAGCGAGCGTCCACGCGATCGCGACCTGGGCGGGCGTGGCGCCGTGCCGTTCGGCGACCGCCTTGACGACGTCGACGATGCGCAGGTTGGCCTTCAGCGCGTCCTCCCGGAAGCGCGGGTTGACGCCGCGGAAGTCGGTGTCCTCGAAGTCGGCGGACGTGATCGTCCCGGTGAGGAACCCCCGGCCGAGCGGCGCGTAGGGCACGAACACGGCTCCGTTCTCGGCGCACCAGGCGACGACGTCGCCGGGCCCTTCCCCGGTGCCGCCGGTGTGGCCCATCGAGACGCCGGCCATCCCGCCCGGCGCGCCCGCGGCGTCGCGCGTCCACAGCGACAGCTCCGACTGGACCGCGGCGACCGGGTGGATGGCGTGCGCCTCCGCGGCCTGCGCGACGCTGACCTCGGACAGGCCCAGCCGGCGGACCTTCCCCTCGGCGACCAGCTCGGCCATCGCGCCCCAGCTGTCGGCCAGCGGCACGTCCGGGTCGACCCGGTGCAGGTAGTACAGGTCGATCACGTCGGTGCCGAGGCGGCGCAGGCTGTCCTCCGCCGACGCCTTGACGTGCTCGGGCGTCCCGTTCCGGACGAGGTTCCACGACGCGTCCTCCGGGACGACCAAGCCGGTCTTGGTCGCCAGGACCGCCTCGTCCCGGCGCCCCTTCAGCGCGCGGCCGATGAGCGCCTCGTTGTGGCCGTCGCCGTAGGGCTGCGCGGTGTCCAGGAACGTCACGCCGAGGTCGAGGGCCTCCCGGATGAGCGCGACCGAGGCGTCGTCGTCCCGCTCCGAGGCGGTGTAGGCCCAGCTCATCCCCATGCAGCCGAGCCCGACGGCGCCGACCGGAGTACCCGCGAAATCACGCGTCCTCATGAGTCCTCCTCAGTGGTTCCCACTTACGAGGACGATCATGCTGGGCGCGCCGCTGACCCGGCAGAGTCCGCTCATCATGGGTGTGGCACCACCACCCTGGCGGGCCGGTTCAGCCGGCGGCGGCCATTCTCCGGCGCGCCATCAGCCGGTCGAACCGCTCCTGCGTGCCGGTGCCGGGACGCGGGTTGAACAGCACCAGGGTGCAGCCGGGGCGGTCGGCCAGCGGCAGCAGCGTCCCCTCGAAGACCAGCTCGCCCGCGTCCGGATGCCGGATCCCCTTCACGGCCTGCGTGCTCCCGCTCACGTCGTGGCGGGGCCACAGCTCGGCGAACTCCGGGCTGACGGCCAGCAGGCCGGCGATGATCCGGCCGTACTCGGGGTCGTCGGGGCGGAGGGCGGCGTCGGCGCGGAACCGCGCGACGACGGAGGGCGCCGCCGCGGCCCAGTGCGGCTGCATCGACCGGTAACGGACGTTGGTGAAGTACGTGACCAGGCAGTTGTGGTCGGTGTCGCCGTAGCCGAACACCTCGCGGGCCGCGTCGTTGATCGCGACGAAGTTCCAGTACCGGTCGCGCACGTACGCGGGCCGCGGCGACCACGCGTCCAGCACCCGCCGCAGCTCCGGCGTGATGGGGGCGGCGGGGCCCGCCTCCGCCTGCGGCGGGTTGAGCCCGGCGAGCAGGTAGAGGTGCTCGCGCTCGGCCCGGTCCAGGCGCAGGGCGCGCGCGATCGCGTCCAGCACGTCGCCGGACACCTTGATGTCGCGGCCCTGCTCCAGCCACGTGTACCAGGAGACGCCGACCCCGGCGAGGACGGCGACCTCCTCGCGGCGCAGGCCCGGCGTCCGGCGCCGCCCGCCGTCGGGCATGCCGACGTCGGCGGGGGTGAGCCGGGCGCGGCGGGTCCGCAGGAAGTCGCGCAGCTGTTCGCGGCGGCCGGTGGCGGGAGTCGGGCTTGCCATACCGCAACGATATCGGCCGCGGACGCCCGCGACGGGGATCAGGCGACGGGGATCAGGCGACCGGGATCAGGCGACCGCGCCCGCGGCGCGGAGCGCGGCGATCGCCGCGTCGTCGCGGCCGAGTTCGCGCAGGACGGCGTCGGTGTGCTCGCCGAGGGCCGGGATCGGGTCCATGCGGGCCTCGATGCCCGCGAACGTGATCGGCGGGAGGAGCGCCGGGATGGCGCCGACCGGGGAGCCGACCTCGCGCCAGCGGTCCCGCTCGGCCAGCTGCGGGTGGGCGATCAGGCCGTGCCCGTCGTTCAGGGAGGCGTTGGCGACGCCCGCGTCGTCGAGCCGCCTCAGCAGCTCGTCGCGGCCCATCCCGGACGTCACGGCGGCCACGATCGCGTCGACCTTCTCCCGGTTGCGGACGCGCGCCCGGTTGGTCGCGAACTCGGGGTCGGTGACCAGGTCCGGCCTGTCCAGGACGCCGGCCGCCAGCGCCGCCCAGCCGCGGTCGTTCTGCACGCCGATGACGACGTCCGCCCCGTCGGCGGTGGGATAGGCGTCGTAGGGGGCGATCACCGGGTGGCTCAGCCGGGTGCGCGGCGGCGGGGAGCCCGTGAAGAGCGTCGTGTACATCGCCTGGGTCATCCACTCGGCGACCGCGTCGAACATCGAGACCTCGATCGACGCGCCCTCGCCGGTGCCGCCGCGGCGGACGAGCGCGGCGAGCACGCCGGAGAACGCGTACATGCCGGCGGCGATGTCGGCCAGCGGCGAACCGGCCTTGACGGGGGTCTCCGGCGTGCCGGTGACGGAGATCAGGCCGGCCTCGGCCTGGACGAGCATGTCGTAGGCGCGCTTGTCCCGGTACGGCCCGCTCGTCCCGTATCCGGACATGTCCACCACGATGAGGCGGGGGTCGCGGGCCCGGAGCGCGTCCGCGCCGAACCCGAGCCGCGCCGCCGCGCCGGGCGCCAGGTTCTGCAGGAACACGTCGGCGCGCGCGACCAGGTCGGCGAGGATCGCGCGGCCCTCGTCCCGCTTCAGGTCGAGCGCCACCGACTCCTTGGACCGGTTGAGCCAGGCGAAGTGCGTGCCGAGCCCGCCGCGCACCGCCGAGTCGTAGGCGCGGGCGAAGTCGCCGCCGTCCACCCGCTCCACCTTGATGACGCGGGCGCCCTGGTCGGCGAGCTGCCGCGTGGCGAACGGCGCCGCCACCGCCTGCTCCAGCGCGACGACCGTGATCCCCTCCAGCGGCAGCGGGGAGCCGGCGTCCTCCGGAAGGCGTCCACCGGCCCCCCGCCGAGGCCCGGCCGGCGCTCCCCGCTCCGCTCCGGTCACCGGTCAGCCCTCCAGCAGCCGGCGGCCGATGATCATCTTCTGGATGTCGGCGGTGCCCTCGCCGATCAGCAGCATGGGCGCCTCCCGGTAGAGCCGCTCGATCTCGTACTCCTTGGAGTAGGCGTAGCCGCCGTGGATGCGGAACGCGTCCTCCACGACCTCTTTGCAGTACTCGCTGGCCAGGTACTTGGCCATGCCCGCCTCGAGGTCGTTGCGCTCGCCGGAGTCCTTGCGGCGCGCCGCCATCACCATCATCTGGTGCGCCGCCTCGACCTTGGTCGCCATCTCGGCGAGGCGGAACAGGACCGCCTGGTGCTCGGCGATCGGCCTGCCGAACGTCTCGCGCTGCCGCGCGTAGCCGAGCGCCAGCTCGTAGGCGCGCTTCGCGACGCCGCAGCCGCGGGCCGCCACGTTGACCCGGCCGACCTCGACGCCGTCCATCATCTGGTAGAAGCCGCGTCCCGGCGTCCCGCCGAGGATCCGGTCCGCGGGGACGCGGTACCCGTCGAAGACCAGCTCGGTGGTGTCGACGCCCTTGTAGCCCATCTTCTCGATCTTGCCGGGGACGGTCAGGCCGGGCGCGACCTCGCCGAACCCCGGGGTCTTGTCGATGAGGAAGGCGGTCATGCCCCGGTGCCCGGCGTCCGGGTCCGTCTTGACGAGCGTGGCGACGAGGTTGGCCGAGGCGCCGTTCGTCAGCCACATCTTCTGGCCGTCGATCACGTAGTCGGCGCCGTCCGGCACGGCGCGGGTCGTGATGGCGGAGACGTCGGACCCGCAGCCCGGCTCCGACATCGAGAACGCGCCCCGGATCTCCCCGGCCGCCATCTTCGGCAGGTAGTGGGCCTTCTGCTCGGGCGTCCCGTGGTGGGTGATCATCCAGGCGACGATGAAGTGGGTGTTGACGATGCCGGACACGCTCATCCAGCCGCGCGAGAGCTCCTCCACGACCAGCGCGTAGGTCAGCAGCGACGCGCCGAGCCCGCCGTGCTCCTCGCCGATCGTCAGGCCGAAGAGCCCGAGGTCCTTCATGCCGTCCACGATCGCCTGCGGGTAGGCGTCCGCGTGCTCCAGTCCGGTGGCGACCGGGAGGATCTCCTTGTCGACGAACGCGCGGACGGTCGCGACGATCTCGCGCTGCTCGTCCGACAGCCCGTGCGTCTGCTGCAGCCTGCTCACTCCTGCTCCCCTCTAGCGGCCCTCGAAGCGGGGCGGGCGGCGCGCGGCGAAGGCGGCGCGGCCCTCGGCGAAGTCGGCGCTGCCGAACAGGGCCGCCTGCTCCTCGCGCTCGGACTCCAGCAGCCGCTTCAGGCTGTGGTCGGCGCGGGCCAGCAGCCGCTTGGCGGCGGCGACCGGCAGCGGGGCGAGCGCGGCGGCCTCGCCGGCCAGTTCCAGCGCGGCATCGAGGGCCGTGCCGGACGGGACGAGGGAGTCGGCGAGCCCGATCTCGTAGGCGCGGGGGGCGGTGACCGTCCGCCCGAACAGCAGCATCTCCTTGGCGCGGCCCATGCCGACGCGCTGCGGGAGCGTCCAGAGCAGGCCGCCGTCCGCGACGAGGCCGACCTTGCCGAACGCGGCGACGAACCGGGCGTCCTCGGCGGCGACCACGTGGTCGCAGACGGCGGCGAGGGACACGCCGAGCCCGGCGGCGGCGCCCTCGACGGCCGCGATCACCGGCGTCCCGCAGGTGGCGATGAGCCGGACGGCCTTGTGCACGGGCGCGAGCCGGGCCCGCACGGCGTCCGGGCCCGCGCCCTCCATCGACCGGATGTCGCCGCCCGCCGAGAAGGTCCCGCCCGCGCCGGTCAGCACGATCGCCCGGACCCCGGGGTCGCCGGCGGCGCGCCGCAGCTCCTCCAGGAGCCGCTCGCGCATCGGGACGTCGATCGCGTTGCGGGCCTCCGGCCGGTTGAGCGTGAGCACGCGCGCCGCGCCGTGGGCGGTGACCGTGACCACCGGGTCGTCCATCAGCCCTCCCAAAAATTTTTTATACGATACGGCGGCGCGCCGTGCGGCCTCACTCCGCCCCCGCCTCCCAGAAGCCCTGCGCCTCCAGGTGGACGACCAGCAGGGTCCCGGCGTGCCGGATGTGGGCGCGCATCGCCTGCCGCGCGGCGGCCTCGTCCCCGGCCCGCAGCGCGGCGAGGACGAGGTGGTGGTCGTCGACGGACGCCCGGGTCCAGCCGTCGATGCTCGCGTAGAACCGGCGCGGCGCGTACCGGACGACGGTCCGCAGCAGCCAGGCCGTCTTCGGCGACCCGGCGCACAGGTTGATCAGCCGGTGGAACTCGTGATTGGCGGTCTCGATGCCCGCCGAGTCCCCCGCCTGGAACGCCGCCTCCAGCTGCGCCTGGAACCGGTCGAGCGAGGCCAGCTCCGCCCCGGTGATCCTGCCGGCGGTGCGGGCGGCGAGCTCGCCGGCGAAGTACGCCTGCGCCTCGAACAGGTCCTGGACGTCCTGCCGGGTCAGCGGCGCCGGCATGAACCCGCGCCGCGGCTCCAGGGTGACGAACCCCTCGCCGCGCAGCGACAGCAGTGCCTCCCGGACGGGCGTGACGCTGATCCCGAGGTCCGCGGCGATCCGCTCCAGGCGGAGGAACTCCCCGTGCCCGACCTGGCCGGACATGATGAGCTCGCGGACGTAGGCGGCCACCTCGTCGCTCAGCTGGCGGCGCCTGCCGAGGACCGGGCCGCCGGGACGGGCAACGGTCATCGTCTCTCCCGTACGGCTGCGTGACGGGGTGTATTTTCGCATCAAATATATGAGAGATCACCGCTGCGCGGGAGGGAGGGCGAGGGATCGTGTTCATGCTCAGCGACGAGGAGCGCGCCATCGTCGAGGTCGTCGCGGACTTCGTCGACAGGGAGGTCCGCCCGGTCGCCCGGGAGCTGGAGCACGCGGGCGCCTACCCCGCCCGGCTCATCGACCGGATGAAGGAGCTCGGCGTGTACGGGCTCGCCGTGCCGGAGCCGTACGGCGAGGCCGGCGTGTCCAAGGCGTGCTACGCGCTGGTCACCGAGGAGCTGGCCCGCGGCTGGATGTCCCTGGCCGGCGCGTTCGGCGGGCACACGGTGGTGTCGCACCTGATCGCCGTGTTCGGGACCGGCGAGCAGAAGGAGCGCTACCTGCCCCGGATGGCGACCGGCGAGCTGCGCGCCACGATGGCGCTCACCGAGCCGTCCGGCGGCTCGGACCTGCAGGCGATGAGCACGACCGCGCGGCGGCGCGGCGACCGGTACGTCGTCGACGGCGCCAAGATGTGGATCACCAACGCGCGGACGTCGGGGCTCATCGCGCTGCTGTGCAAGACCGACCCGGACGCGTCCCCGCGCCACACGGGCATGAGCATCCTGCTGGTGGAGAAGGGCCCCGGCCTGACCGTCTCCCGCGACCTGCCGAAGCTCGGCTACAAGGGCGTGGAGAGCTGCGAGCTGTCCTTCGACGGCTACGAGGCGCCGCTCGACGCGGTGCTCGGCGGCGCGGAGGGGCGCGGCTTCGCCCAGATGATGCGCGGGCTCGAAGTCGGCCGCATCCAGGTCGCGGCCCGCGCGCTCGGCGTCGGGCGCGCCGCCCTGGAGGACTCCCTGCGCTACGCCCAGGAGCGCGAGGCGTTCGGGAAGCCGATCTGGCGGCACCAGTCGGTCGGCAACTACCTCGCCGACATGGCCACGCAGCTGCGGGCGGCCCGGCTGCTCACCCTCGACGCCGCCCGCCGCCTCGACGAGGGCGAGCGCTGCGACATGGAGGCGGGCATGGCCAAGCTGTACGCGTCGGAGGCGGCGATGCGGATCGCGCTGGACGCCGTGCGCATCCACGGCGCGGCCGGCTACTCCACCGAGTTCGACGTCGAGCGCTACTTCCGCGACGCGCCGCTGATGATCGTCGGCGAGGGGACCAACGAGATCCAGCGCAACGTGATCGTCAAGCAGCTCATCGAACGCCACCGGATCTAGGGGGCGGCGGCCGGGTCCTCCCCGGAGCGGATCCAGTCGAACGTGCGCTCCACGGCGCGCTTCCAGTTGTCGTACTCGGCGGCGCGGCGCGCCGGCTCCATGGCCGGCACCCACCGGGCCGCGCGGTGCCAGTTGCGCCGCAGCCCTTCCAGGTCGGCCCAGTAGCCGACGGCGAGCCCGGCGGCGTAGGCGGCGCCGAGCGACACCGTCTCGACCACCATCGGCCGCTCCACCGGCACGTTCAGCACGTCCGCGACCATCTGCATGACGAGGTTGTCGGACGTCATGCCGCCGTCCGCCTTCAGCTCCTTCAGGGAGAGCCCGGAGTCGGCGTTCATCGCGTCCACCACCTCGCGGGTCTGCCAGGCGGTCGCCTCCAGCACGGCCCGCGCCAGGTGCCCCTTCGTGATGTAGGACGTGAGGCCGACGATGATGCCGCGCGCCTCGCTGCGCCAGTGCGGCGCGAACAGCCCGGAGAACGCGGGGACGATGTAGCAGCCGCCGTTGTCGCCGACCGAGCGGGCGAGGGTCTCGATCTCCGGCGCGGTGCCGATCAGCCCGAGGCCGTCCCGGAACCACTGGACGAGCGCGCCGGTGATCGCGATCGACCCCTCCAGCGCGTACACGGCCGGCTCGCCGCCGATCTTGTAGCCGACGGTGGTGAGCAGCCCGTTGTCCGACTTCACCGGCGCGGTGCCGGTGTTCATCAGCAGGAACGCGCCGGTCCCGTAGGTGCACTTGGTCTCGCCGGGGGCGAAGCACGTCTGCCCGAACAGCGCGGCCTGCTGGTCGCCGAGCGCGGCGCCGATCAGCACCCCGGGGAACACGCGGCGGGCCGTCCCGTAGGTCTCGGTGGACGACCTGATCTCCGGCAGCATCGCCCTCGGCACGCCGAAGAAGTCGAGCAGCCCGTCGTCCCAGGCCAGGGTCTGCAGGTCCATCAGCAGGGTGCGGCCGGCGTTGGTCACGTCCGTGACGTGGACGCCGCCGTCCACGCCGCCGCTGAGGTTCCAGACGAGCCAGCTCTCCATGGTGCCGAACAGCACCTCGCCGCGTTCGGCGCGCTCGCGCAGGCCGGGCGTGTGGTCGAGCAGCCAGCGGATGCGCGGGGCCGAGAAGTAGGTGGCGAGGGGCAGCCCGCTGCGCTCGGCGACCATCGCCGCGCCGGGGGCGCGGGCCAGCTCGTCCACGAGGGCGCCGGTGCGCATGTCCTGCCACACGATGGCGCGGCCGATCGGGACGCCGGTCACCCGGTCCCACAGGACGGTCGTCTCCCGCTGGTTGGCGATGCCGACCGCCGCGACCTGATCGGCGGTCACGCCCGCCTGGGCCAGCGCCTCCGGGGCGATCCGCTCCAGGTTGCGCCAGATCTCCATCGGGTCGTGCTCGACCCAGCCGGGTCTCGGGAAGTGCTGCCGGTGCTCGCGCTGCGCGACCGACACCAGGCGCCCGCCGTGGTCGAACAGGATGCACCGGGTGGACGTCGTGCCCTGGTCGATCGACATCACGTACCGCTCGGTCACGCCCGGCCCCCTCCCCGCGGAAGCCCGGGCGCGCCGTCACCAGCGCGAGCCGCCGAGGTCGCGGGAGACGGCGCGGGCCGCGTCCCGCACGTAGGCGACGAGGCGCGGCTCGGGGACGCGGCGGGCGTCGCAGATCCGCTCGACCGCGCCGGAGATGCCGATGGCGCCGACGACGAGGCCCCCGTACCCGCGGATCGGCGCGGCGATGCCGGCGTCGCCGATGGACAGCTCCTCGACCTCGGCGGCCCAGCCGTTCTCCCGCACCCGGGTGGCGGCCCGTGCGAGCTCGCGCGGATCGGTGATGGTGCGGCGGCAGTACGACTCCAGGACGGTGTCGCGGATGGACGCCGCCGCGTTGGCGTCGTGGGCGAGCAGCGCCTTGCCGAGGGCGGTGGCGTGCAGCGGCAGCAGGGACCCGACGTCCATCGCCTGGAGCGTGTCGTCCGGGCGGAACACGTGGTGGACGACCAGGACCCGGCCCTCCAGCAGCGTCCCGATGCGGACGGCCTCCCCGCTGCGCGAGGCGAGCGCGTCGGCCCAGTTGATGGCGCGGGAGCGCAGCTCGTTGACGTCCAGGTAGCTGGTGCCGAGGTGCAGCAGGGCGGCGCCCAGCTGGTACTTGCCCGTGCCGCCGTCCTGCTCGACGAAGCCGACGCGCTCCAGGGTGCGCAGGATGCCGTGCGCGGTGCCCCGGGCGAGCCCGAGCGACCTGGCGATCTCGCCGACCCCGAGCCGGCCCGAGCTCGCGGCGAGCAGCCGCAGGATCGCGGCGGCGCGCTCGATCGACTGCACAGGTCCGGGCATGGATCCGATCGTAGTTGTCCCGGCATGATGCCGACAATGTCGGCAGCCGTCGTAATCGCCGTCGTTAGTGCCGCGAACTGCCCGGATTCTGTGATCTCGTGCACGGACTGGAGGGTAACCCGCACCGAGCGAAGGGGAAAGTGTTCGACATTGTCGGCAGCGCCCTGTTGTCGGCGGTTCCGTCCCGGCTTAGCGTCCTGGCCAGCCTCACGGGGCTCGCGTCCACCCCACATCCGAGGAGTGCCCATGACGGAACGCACCGCGGAACGGCCCAGAATCCCCGGATTCGCCGGCGAGCTCGCCGCCGAGTTCGCCGGCACCATGATCCTCATCCTGTTCGGCGTCGGCGTCGTCGCGCAGGTCGTCGCAGGCGGCTCCGGCCTCGGCGGCCACGACAGCATCGCCTGGGCCTGGGGCCTCGGCGTCACCCTCGGCGTCTACACCGCCGCGCGGATCAGCGGCGCCCACCTCAACCCCGCCGTCACGATCGGCCTCGCCGCCTTCCGCGAGTTCGCGTGGCGCAAGACGGCGCCCTACATCGCCGCGCAGACCGCGGGGGCGTTCGCCGCGGCGCTGATCGTCCGGTGGAACTACAGCGAGGTGCTCGCCGCGGCCGACCCCGGCCACACCATCAAGACGCAGGGCGTCTTCTCGACCCTGCCCGGCAACGGGACCCTCCCGGTCGGCACCTGGGGCGCGTTCCGCGACCAGGTCATCGGCACCGCCATCCTGCTCTTCGTGATCAAGGCGCTGACCGACGTGCGCAACGCGCCGCCGCTGGCCAACCTCGCCCCGTTCATGATCGGCCTGCTGGTGGTGGCGATCGGGATGGCGTTCGGCACCGACGCCGGCTACGCCATCAACCCGGCCCGCGACTTCGGTCCCCGGCTCGCCTCGTTCCTCACCGGCTACGGCGGCGCGTGGCGGGACCAGTACGGGCACCTGTACTTCTGGGTCCCGATCGCCGGCCCGCTCATCGGCGGCGTCCTCGGCGTCGGGCTCTACAAGGCCCTGATCGGGCGGTTCCTCCCCGCCGAGGAGGAGGTGCCCGAGAAGATCGCCAAGCCCGAGCCGCAGTACGAGACGGCGTGACCCGTCCCTCCCCTACGTCCCAGGAGACCGCACGCATGGCCGACTTCGTCGGAGCCCTCGACCAGGGCACGACCAGCACCCGCTTCATGATCTTCGACCACGGCGGCAACGAGGTCGCCCGGCACCAGCTGGAGCACGAGCAGATCCTGCCGCGGGCCGGCTGGGTCGAGCACGACCCCACCGAGATCTGGGAGCGGACCCGCGCCGTCATCCAGAGCACCCTCACCAAGGCGGACCTGAGCCACGGCGACCTGGCCGCCGTCGGGATCACCAACCAGCGCGAGACGGCGGTGGTGTGGAACCGGCGCACCGGCCGCCCCTACTACAACGCGATCGTCTGGCAGGACACCCGCACCGACCGCATCGCGGCCGCGCTGGAGCGCGACGGGCGCGGCGAGACGATCCGGCACCGCGCCGGGCTGCCTCCCGCGACGTACTTCTCCGCCGGGAAGGTCCAGTGGATCCTGGAGAACGTCGAGGGGGTCCGGGAGGCCGCCGAGAGCGGCGACGCGATCTTCGGCACGACCGACTCGTGGGTGCTGTGGAACCTGACCGGCGGGAAGGACGGCGGGGTCCACGTCACCGACCCGACCAACGCCAGCCGCACCATGCTGATGGACCTGGAGACCCTGGCGTGGGACGAGGAGCTGCTGTCGTTCTTCGGCATTCCCCGCTCGATGCTGCCGGAGATCAGGCCGTCTTCCGCTCCCGAGGCGTACGGGACGACGACCGCGGACGGCCCGTTCGGCGGCGAGGTCCCGCTGACCGGCATCCTCGGCGACCAGCAGGCGGCGACCGTGGGGCAGGTGTGCTTCGCGCCCGGCGAGGCCAAGAACACCTACGGCACCGGCAACTTCCTGCTGCTGAACACCGGTGAGGAACTCGTGCGGTCCAAGGCGGGGATGCTGACGACCGTCTGCTACCAGTTCGCCGACCAGCCGCCCGTGTACGCCCTGGAGGGGTCGATCGCGGTGACCGGGTCGGCGGTGCAGTGGCTGCGCGACCAGCTGGGCATCATCTCCGGCGCGGCGCAGAGCGAGGCGCTGGCCCGGCAGGTCCCCGACAACGGCGGGGTGTACTTCGTCCCGGCCTTCTCCGGCCTGTTCGCCCCCTACTGGCGCTCTGATGCGCGCGGGGCGATCGTGGGGCTGTCGCGGTTCAACACCAACGCCCACGTCGCCCGCGCCACGCTGGAGGCCATCTGCTACCAGTCCCGCGATGTGGTGGAGGCCATGCGCGCCGACTCGGGGGTCAGCCTGGACGTGCTGAAGGTCGACGGCGGCGTCACCGCCAACGAGCTGTGCATGCAGCTGCAGGCCGACATCCTGGGCGTGCCGGTGTCGCGGCCGGTCGTGGCCGAGACCACCGCGCTGGGCGCCGCCTACGCCGCCGGCCTGGCCGTGGGGTTCTGGCGCAGCACCGACGAGCTGCGCCGCAACTGGAACCAGGACAAGCGCTGGGAGCCCACCTGGACCGACCAGCAGCGCCAGGACGGCTACGCCGGCTGGAAGAAGGCCGTCGACCGGACCCTCGACTGGGTCGACCTCGGCTGACCCGGCACACCGTCCTCCAAACCCCACCCACGAGCTCATTCCGGGAGATTGCAGTGACATCCGTAGCGCTCGGTCCGCGGTACCGCGAGGACGCCCTGCGCGCCCTCGCCGAGACCGAGTTCGACGTCCTGGTCGTCGGCGGCGGCATCGTCGGCGCCGGCGCGGCCCTCGACGCGGTCTCGCGGGGGCTGTCCGTCGCCCTCGTGGAGGCGCGGGACTGGGCGGCCGGGACCTCCAGCCGCTCCAGCAAGCTCATCCACGGCGGGCTCCGGTACCTGGAGCAGCGCGACTTCGGGCTGGTGCGGGAGGCGCTGCGGGAACGCGGCCTGCTCCTGCACCGGCTCGCGCCGCACCTGGTGCGTCCCGTCCGGTTCCTGTACCCGCTGCGCAACCGGGTGTGGGAGCGGGCCTATGTCAGCGCGGGCGTCGCCCTGTACGACACGATGGGCGGCGCGCGCGCCCTGCCCCGGCACCGGCAGCTGACCCGGCGCGGCGCCCTGCGGCAGGCCCCGGCCCTCCGGCCGGACGCGCTGGTCGGCGCCGTCCAGTACTACGACGCGCAGGTGGACGACGCCCGCTACACGCTGATGGTCGCCCGCACCGCCGCGCAGTACGGCGCGACGGTCGCCACCCGCGCCGAGGTCACCGGGTTCCTGCGCGAGGGCGAGCGCGTCACCGGCGCGACCGTCGTCGACCTGGAGGGCGGCCGGGAGATCGATGTGCGGGCCCGCCGCGTGGTGTGCGCCACCGGCGTGTGGACGGACGGCGCGCAGGCGATGACCGGCTCCCGGGCGGCGTTCGGCGTCCGGGCCTCCAAGGGCGTCCACCTGGTGGTGCCGCGCGACCGCATCCCGATGGACACCGGCCTGATAACCCGGACCGCGAAGAGCGTGCTCTTCGTCATCCCGTGGGGGCGGCACTGGCTCGTCGGCACCACCGACACCCCGCACGACGAGGGACCGGACGAGCCCGTCGCAGACCACACCGACATCGGCTACCTCCTCGACCAGGCGAACGCCGTCCTGCGGACCCCGCTCACCCACGACGACATCGAGGGCGTGTACGCGGGGCTGCGGCCGCTGCTGTCCGGGGAGATGGACGACACCACGCGCCTGTCGCGCGAGCACGCGGTCGCCGAGCCGGTGCCGGGGCTGGTCGTCGTCACCGGCGGCAAGTTCACCACCTACCGGGTGATGGCGGAGGACGCGATCGACCTCGTCGCCGAGGGCCTGGACGACGCCGTCCCCGAGTCGGTCACCGCCCGGCTCCCGATCCTCGGCGCGACCGGGTTCGAGGTGCTGTGGAACGAGCGGCGCCGGCTCGCCGCCGAGTCCGGCCTGCACGTCGCGCGGGTCGAGCACCTGCTGCGCCGCTACGGGTCGTGCGCCCGCGAGGTCCTCGCGCTGATCGCCGGCACCCCGGCGCTCGGCGCTCCCGTCCCCGGCGCGGAGGACTACCTGTGCGCCGAGGCCGTCTACGCCGTGACCCACGAGGGCGCCCTGCACCTGGAGGACGTCCTCGCCCGCCGCCTGCGCGCGGCGATCGAGGAGTGGGACGGCGGCGTCGCCGCGGCGTCCCGCGTCGCCGAGCTGATCGCCCCCGTCCTGGGCTGGGGCGAGGAGGAGACCGCCGACGAGATCAAGCGGTACGTCCGCCGGACCACCGAGGAGCGGCGCGGCGGCGCGGCGATCGCCGAGGCCGCCGCCTAGGCGAACGCCGCGGTCATCGCGGCGCCCCCGCCCGGCGCCTCGACGGACAGGCCGCCCTCCGGGGAGCCGGCCGCCGTGAACGGCTGCCGCGCGTAGACGGGCCTGCGGGCGCGGAATGACACCTCGCGCACCTTCAGGCCCGCCCGGCGCGGCAGCTCAAGGCACACCACGGCGAGCAGCGGCCCGTGCACGACGAGCCCGCCGTGCCCCTCCACCTGTGTCGCGTACGCCTCGTCGTAGTGGATGCGGTGGGCGTTGTAGGTGAGCGCGCTGAACCGGAACAGCAGCACCGGGTCGGCGGTCATCTCCAGGGTCCACGGTGCGTCGACCCGCGGGGCGTCGAACGACACCTCCGCCGGGCGGGAGGCGGAGCCGCCGCTGCGATAGACGAGGTCCTGCTCCTCGACCGCGATCTCGGCGCCGTCCCGCAGGAACGTGTGCCGGACGGTCACGAACAGCATCTCGCCGCTGCGTCCGTGCTTCAGCGCGGTGGAGGCGAGTTCCGCCCTGCGCGTCACGCTGTCTCCGATCCGCAGCGGCTCGCGGACCCGGAATCGCCCGCCCGCGAACATGCGCCGCCGCTCGGGGACCGGCGGCAGGAAGCGCCCGTCGCGCGGATGGCCGTCCGGCCCCAGCTCGCGCTGCGCGGGACGGTCGAGGAAATGGAGCCACTGCCACAGCGGCGGCAGCTCCTCCCCCGGCGGCTCGACGTCGAGCAG
This sequence comes from Spirillospora sp. NPDC127506, assembly GCF_040302145.1. Taxonomy (NCBI): domain Bacteria; kingdom Bacillati; phylum Actinomycetota; class Actinomycetes; order Streptosporangiales; family Thermomonosporaceae; genus Spirillospora; species Spirillospora sp. NPDC127506. The sequence goes on from NZ_JBEORG010000005.1 coordinate 95,146, forward strand.
CCCCGCGAGCGCCGCCGACGGCGCCGCGTCGATGACCTCCGTCTTCTCCTCCGGCTCCGGAGCCCACCCAGCGATATCGATCACGGCTTCATCGTCCCAGCAGCCCGGGTGCGGTCGTCAGGTCGGGATCAGCGGGCAGTGGGTGCCCTTGTAGATCGTCGGGACGCAGTGGTTGCAGTGGGTGCACAGGGACGGCGTGGACGGGTCGGCGGCGATGCGGTTCACCAGGTCGGGTTCGCGGAGCAGCGCACGCGCCATCGCGACGAACTGGAAGCCCTCCGCCATCGCCTTGTCCATGCTCGCGCGGTCGGTGACGCCGCCCAGCAGGATCAGCGGCAGATCGAGTTCGGCTCGGAACCGGCGGGCATGCTCCAGCAGGTAGGTGTCCTGGTAGGGGTAGACGCGGAGGAACCGCTTGCCGAACAGCCGCAGGCCCACGCGCATGGGGAGCTTGTAGCTCGCCGCGAACTCGGGGATGGGCATCGGCCCGCGGAACAGGTACATCGGGTTGAGCAGCGAGCTGCCGGCCGTCAGCTCCAGCGCGTCGACCGTCCCCTCTTCCTGGAGCCTGCGCGCCACGTACAGGCTGTCTTCGATCTCCAGGCCGCCGCGCACGCCGTCCCGCATGTTGAGCTTGCCGGTGATCGCGATGCGGTCGCCGACCTCGTCGCGGACGGCGCGGGCGATGCCGAGGGCGACCTTGGCGCGGTTCTCGATGGGGCCGCCGTAGGCGTCCTCGCGCCGGTTGAGGCGGGGGCTGAGGAACGAGCTGGCCAGGTAGTTGTGCCCGAAGTGCATCTCCACGGCGTCGAAGCCGGACTCGACCGCCAGCCGGGCGGCCTCGGCGTGCGCGCGGGTGATGCGCTCGATGTCCTCCGCCGTCGCGACCTTGGTGAAGGCCATGCCGAGCGGGTTGAAGAACCGCCCGGCGGAGATGGCGGGCATCTTGGTGGAGCTCGCGTCGGCGACGGGCCCGGCGTGCCCGATCTGGGCGGACGCGGCGGCGCCCTCGCCGTGCACGGCGTCGGTGAGGCGGCGCAGCCCGGGCACGGCGTCGGGCCGCATCCAGATCTGCCCCCGCTCCGTCCGCCCCTCGGGAGAGACCGCGCAGTACGCGACCGTCGTCATCGCCACTCCCCCGGCGGCGGGCCGCCGGTGGTACTCGATCAGGTCGTCGGTCACCACCGCGTCCGGGGTCATCCCCTCGAACGTCGCGGCCTTGATCACACGGTTGCGCAGCGTCAGCGGCCCGAGCCGGGCCGTTTCGAACACGTCCACCAGAACTCCGTTCCGCCCCGCTAGCACTTCTCGATGATGGTGACGTTGGCCTGGCCGCCGCCCTCGCACATGGTCTGGAGGCCGAAGCGGCCGCCGGTGCGCTCCAGCTCGTGGAGGAGGGTGGTCATGAGGCGGGCGCCGGTGGCGCCGAGGGGGTGGCCGAGGGCGATGGCGCCGCCGTTGGGGTTGACCTTGGCCGGGTCGGCGCCGGTCTCCTTGAGCCAGGCGAGGACGACGGACGCGAACGCCTCGTTGATCTCGACGGCGTCGATGTCGCCGATCGTCATGCCGGTCTTCTTCAGCGCGTAGGCGGTGGCGGGGATGGGCGCGGAGAGCATGCGGATGGGGTCCTCGCCGCGTGCGGAGATGTGGTGGATGCGGGCGCGCGGGGTGAGGCCGTGGTCCTTGACGGCCCGCTCGGACGCGATGAGCAGCGCGGCGGAGCCGTCGGAGATCTGGGACGAGACCGCCGCGGTGAGGCGTCCGCCGTCCACGAGGGTCTTCAGCCCGGCCATCTTCTCCAGGGTGGTGTCGCGGCGCGGCCCCTCGTCGGCGGCGACGTCCCCGTAGGGGGCGATCTCGCGTTCGAATCGGCCCTCGTCGATGGCGCGGATCGCGCGCCGGTGCGACTCGTAGGCGAACCTCTCCATGTCCTCGCGGGACAGGTCCCAGTCGCGGGCGATCATCTCGGCGCCGTTGAACTGGGAGACCTCGGTGTCGCCGTAGCGGCGCGCCCAGCCCGCGGAGCCGGCGAAGGGGCCCTCGGTGAAGCCGAGCGGCGCGGCGGCGGTCATCGCCGACGCGATCGGGATCTGCGACATGTTCTGCACGCCGCCCGCCACGACCAGGTCGGACGTCCCGGACAGGACGGCCTGCGCGGCGAAGTGCACGGCCTGCTGCGAGGAGCCGCACTGCCGGTCGACGGTGACGCCGGGGACCTCCTCGGGGAGGCCGGCGGCGAGCCAGCAGGTGCGGGCGATGTCGCCGGCCTGCGGGCCGATGGTGTCGACGCAGCCGAACACGACGTCCTCGACGGCGGCCGGGTCGATCTTCGTCCGGTCCATGAGGGCGGTGAGGACGTGCGCGCCGAGGTCGGCGGGGTGCACCCCGGCGAGCCCGCCGCCGCGCCGCCCGACGGGGGCGCGGACGGCGTCGACGATGTATGCCTCGGCCATGGGGTCTTCTCCTTCGTGCGGGTCCGTCGTGCAGGGGCCTAGCTCGCCTGGATGCCTTCGAGGAACATGGCGAGGTACTGCTTGGCGATGTCGTCGGCGGACAGCCGCCCGCCGCGCTGGTACCAGTTCGCCGCGACCCACACGGTGTCGCGGATGAACCGGTACACGAGGCTCCGGTCGAGGTCGGCGCGGAACGCGCCCTCCTTGACGCCGCGGTCGAGCAGCGACAGCCACATCTCCTCGAACCGGCGCTGCGAGTCGAGGAGGTAGTGGAAGCGCTCGCTGGTCGCGAGGTGCTTGGACTCGTTCTGGTAGAGGACGACGGCGGGCCGGTGCCGGTCGATCGAGCGGAACGACTCGACGACGATGGCCTCCAGCGTGTCGCGGGCGTTGAGCCCGGCGCCGAGGATGCGCTCGTACCCGGCCCACATCTCGTCCAGGAACGTCCGGAGGATCTCGTCGGCCATCGACTCCTTGGAGTCGAAGTGGTAGTAGAGGCTGCCGCCGAGGATGCCCGCGGCGTCGGCCACCTTCCGGACGGTGGTGGCGGAGTAGCCCTGGGAGGCGAACACCTCCGCGGCCGTGGCGAGCAGTTCCGCCCGCCGCTCCGCGCGGGCGGCGGCGGTGCCCTCGGCGTCGCGCCGTCGTGGACTCATGTGCTTCCTATGCGTGCTGGGAGGAGACGGAGACGACCTCGCCCGTCATGTACGAGGAGTAGTCGCTGGCCAGGAAGACGATAACGTTGGCCACCTCCCACGGCTCGGCGTAGCGCCCGAACGCCTCCCGGCGCGTCAGCTCCTCCAGCAGCTCCTCGGAGGTCACCTTGACCAGGTGCGGGTGCATGGCGAGGGACGGCGAGACCGCGTTGATCCGGACGCCGAAGTCCGCGGCCTCCAGTGCGGCACAGCGGGTGAGCGCCATGACGCCGGCCTTGGCGGCGGCGTAGTGGGACTGGCCCTTCTGCGCCCGCCAGCCGATCACCGAGGCGTTGTTGACGATGACGCCGGAGCCCTGGCCGCGCATCATGCGCAGCGCCGCGCGCGTGCAGCGCATGGTGCCGTTGAGGGTGATGTCGATGACGCGGTCCCACTGCTCGTCGGCCATGTCGACCAGGTCGGCCGTGCCGCCGAGCCCGGCGTTGTTGATCGCGACGTCGACGCGGCCGAACCGCTCGGCGGCGAATGCGTAGAGGGCCCGCACCTGCTCCTCGGACGTGACGTCGCAGGGCTGCGCGGCGACGCGGCCGGCGCCGAACTCCTTCTCCAGCTCCCGCGCGGACGAGGCCAGCCGCCGCTCGTGCGCGTCGGAGACCAGGACGCGGGCGCCCTCCTCCAGGCAGCGGCGGGCGGTGGCGCCGCCGATCCCGGCCCCGGCCGCCGCGGTGATGACGACGGCGCGGTCCTTCAGGAGGCCGTGCCCGGGGACGTAGGGGGGCGGCGTCATCCGCGTGCCTCCTTCGGGAGCCCGAGCACCCGCTCGGCGATGATGTTGCGCTGGATCTCGTTCGACCCCGCGTAGATCGTGTCGGCGCGGGAGAACAGGAAGAGCCGCTGCCAGTCGTTCAGGTCGTAAGGCTCGCCGTCCGCGACGAGGCCGGCGGCGCCGAGGACGTCCATGGCCAGTTCCCCCAGTTCGCGGTGCCAGGTGCCCCACACGAGCTTGGAGATGGACGATTCGGGGCCGGGCGCGCCGGCGGCGACGCCGGCCATGGTCCGCACGGCGTTCAGCCGCATGATCTCCAGGCCCATGTACGAGCGGGTCAGCCGGTCGCGCAGCAGCGGGTCGTCGATGGCGCCGGTGCGCCGGGCGAGGTCGGCGACGCCCTCGAACTCGCGCCGGAACCCGACCTGCTGGCCGAGGGTGGCGACGCCGCGCTCGAACCCGAGCGTGGCCATCGCGATCCTCCAGCCCTCGCCGGGCGCGCCGACGATGTTGCCGGCGTCGGTGCGGGCGCCGTCGAAGAAGACCTCGTTGAACTCGGAGGTCCCGGTGAGCTGGACGATCGGCCGGATGTCCACGCCGTCCTGCCTCATCGGGACGAGCAGGTACGACAGGCCCTTGTGGCGCGCCGACCCGGGCTCGGTGCGGCAGACGGCGAAGCACCAGTCCGCTTCGAGGGCGAGGGACGTCCACACCTTCTGGCCGTTGATCACCCAGTGGTCGCCGGCGAGCTCGGCGCGCGTCTGGACGTTCGCGAGGTCGGACCCGGCGCCGGGCTCGGAGTAGCCCTGGCACCACAGCTCTTCGACCGCCGCGATGGGCGGGAGGAAGCGGGCCTTCTGCTCGTCGGTGCCGAACGCGATGATCGTGGGGCCGAGCAGGTTCTCGCCGATGTGGTTGACCCGGGCGGGGCCGTCGGCGAGCGCGTACTCCTCGTGGAAGATGACCTGCTGCTCGACGGTGGCGCCGCGCCCGCCGTACTCCGCCGGCCAGCCGAGGCACGTCCAGCCGGCCGCGGCCATGTGGCGCTCCCAGGCCAGCCGCTCCTCGAACGCCTCGTGCTCGCGTCCGGGCCCGCCGAGCCCGCGGGCGTGCGCGAACTCGCCCTGCAGGTTCGACCGGAGCCAGTCGCGGACCTCGGCGCGGAACTCGCGGTCCCGCGGCGACTCGTTCTGGTTCACGCCACGGACTCTACCAAACAGTTGTTAGAAAGAATCACTCCCCAGCGCGGGTTCGGCCTCCCGTCCCGCCGCCGGCCGGGCGGCCGGCCCGGCCGCCCGCTCCGGGGAGGCCGGCGGCAGGTCCCGGTGGAGCAGGTCGAACAGCCGGTCCCAGCGGGCGAGCACGGCGTCCGGGTGGAACCGCAGCACCGAGGCGCGGGCCTCCGCGCCCAGGGCGCGGCGCGCCTCCGGGTCCTGGATGAGCCGTTCCAGCGCCGCGGCGAAGGCGGCCGTGTCGCCCGGCTCGACCAGGACGCCGCCGCGGTCGTCCTCGATCAGCGCGCGGACGCCGGGAGCGCAGTCGAACGCGACCGTCGGCAGCCCGTACGCCATGGCCTCCAGCACCGACATCGGGAAGCCCTCCGCCCGCGACGGCAGCGCGAACACCGACGCCTCGGCGAGCGCCTCCCCGACATCGGCGACCACGCCCCGGAACTCGACCGACTCCATCCCGGCCGCCCGGGCGCGCAGTTCCTCCTCGTCCGGGCCGCTGCCGTAGATGCGAAGCCGCCACTCTGGACGGCGCGCGGAGATCGGCTCCCACGCCTCCAGCAGCAGATCCACGCCCTTCTCGTAGGAGAGGCGCCCGACGCAGGCCACCACAGGAAGGTCCAGCACGGGGTTGACGGCCGGGGTGACGTGCAGCGGGTTCGGGATGTAGTCGACGTTGGTCATGCCGTCCCGGGCCCAGGCGTCGGCGTCCTCGGCGGTCAGGACCAGCATCCGGTCGGCGTCCGCGTAGTGCTCCTTGACCCTGCGGTACCGCGTCGACCTGCGGGTGGCCCCGTAGGACTCATGGCTCATCGCCACGACCCGCAGCCCGGCCGTGTCGGCCAGCCGGACCCACTCCATCGCCCACACCTGCGCCACGATGATCACCGAGCCCGGCCGGGCGGCGGCGAACAGCTCCGACAGCCGGGCGGCGCCCCGCCGCTGGGCCGCGGCCCGCCGCCATTCCCGGGCGCGCGCCACGGCGTTCAGGTGCTGCACGGGCTTCACCGGGCGCCACGCGATGACCGGCGGCCGCCACTCCCGGTGCAGCACCTCGACGGCGTAGGAGCCGTCGCGCCCGTGGTGGCAGGGCTCCGCGCTGCGAGTGATGCCGATGAGCGTGACGCGGTCCCCGCGCCCGGCCAGCAGCCGCGCCATGTGGTGCGCCCAGCGCTGGAGCCCGCCCATCTCGTCGGTGTTGTTGCACACGATGAACACGTCACGCGGTGCCGCCATCGCCCCTCCCCCTCCGGCCCGGCCGTGCGGCCGGGAAGTAGCGGTCCACCACCGTCCGGGCGGCGGTGCCCCGGTCGTGCTCGCCGAAGCGCGCGGCGAACGCGCGGCGCCGGGCCGCATGGGCGGCGTCCACCGCGTCCAGGCCGGCGAGCGCGGCGACGAGCTCCTCCTCCGTGCGCGTGATCGGCCCGGGCCCGTGCAGGTCCAGGTCGAAGTAGCCGGCGGTGCGGTCCCGGCCGTCCGGGAGGTGCAGGATGATCGGCCGGTCCAGCAGCGCGAAGTCGAACATGATCGAGGAGTGGTCGGTGACCAGCGCGTCCGCGAGCAGCAGCAGCGGGGTGACGTCGGGCACGGCGCCGACGTCCCGCATGACCGCGCGGGCGCCGGGCGGGACGTTGGCCCGGCACAGGTAGTGCGGCCGGACGAGCAGCACGTACTCATCCCCCAGCTCCCGCGCGAACACGTCCGGGTCGACGGGCGGGTCGAGCAGCTTGACGGGGCGCCCCTTCGGCCCGGTGGCGAACGTCGGCGCGTACAGCACGGCGCGGCGCCCGCCGTCCAGGCCGAGGGACGCGCGCAGCGAGGCGACCTCGGCGGCCAGCTCCGGATCGCCGTCCACCCCGTTGACCAGGGGGTCGTTGCGGGGGTAGCCGGCCGGGAGCAGCTCGGAGCAGACCCCGAGGCCCGCGCACAGCGTCTCGGCGTCGTGCCGGGAGCGCACCAGGAAGCAGTCGTAGCGCTCCACCATCCGGCGCAGCCGGTCCCGCTCGGCGGCCGGCCCGCTCTTGAGCCGCGGCCGGTCGAGGCCCATCAGCTTGAACGCCGACCCGTGCCAGGTCTGGATGTAGGTGGTCTCGGGACGCTTGCGCAGTCCCTCCGGGAAGCCCTGGTTGTCCACCCAGAACCGGGCCCGCGCCAGCGCCAGGAAGTACGCCCACGAGCCGCGCCGGACCAGCACGGCGTCGTCCGGGAACCCCTTCGGCGACGACGCGTACGCCCACACCGCCGTCACCGGCCGGCCCGTCCTGCGCAGCTCCCGGTAGATGTACTTCGGGTTGTCCGAGTAGTGGCGGCCGAGGTGGCTCTCGAAGACCGCCAGGCCGGGCCGGACGGGCAGCCGGCTCAGCACCCGGTTGAACACGGCGATCTTGGTCTTGCGGGCGGTCAGCCGGCGGCGCACGCTCGTCCCGATCCCCCGGGCGCGGCGCCAGGCGAGGCGTCCCGCCGGGGAGCGGGCGGCGCGCAGCGCGGCGGCCCCGGCGAGCCGCGCCCACGGGCTCGCCGTCTCCAGCGCGAAGGCCAGGTGCCCGCCGTCGGTGACGTAGGAGCGGAGCCGGTCCGCGGCGATCCGGGTCAGCCGGGGCCGGACGGGCAGGCCGACGCCCGCCAGCGACGGCGACCCGCGGCCCTCGCCGAGGCGGGTGACGATCTCCTCGCCGTCCGCCCGGACGCGGAGCCGCACGTCCCAGACGGGGTCGATGAACCCGACCGGCCGGATCCGCCGGGCCGGGTCGAGCTCGGCGCGCCACGCCAGCCGCTCCCCCTCGTGCCGGATCGCGGCGCGGGCCCGCGCCTTGCGCGCGCGGCGGCGCCGGTCGCAGAACTCCAGCGTGGCGGCCAGGTCCGCGTCCGGGGGGATCCGGCCGAGCGGGTTCAGCACGTGCCCGGCCAGGTGGAGGCGGCCGCCCCGCATCTCCAGCCGCGTCACCGTGTTCGCCGGGCGCACGTCCTTCAGCGGGCGGACGTGGAAGCCGAAGCCGGTCACGTCCAGGACCCGGCGGCCGAGGCTCCCCCGCGGCCGGTGCGCGCCCCAGAAGACCCGCCCGTCCCGCTCCACCAGCCGCGCGCGCAGTTCGGGCCGCTCGGCGGGCCGGTACTCGGCGGCGGCGAGCGCGGCCGCGTGGTCCCCCTCGCGGATCAGGTACGCGGCGATCGCGGGCATCGGGTTGGCCAGCTCGAAGACCCGCGGGTCGAGCTCGGCCAGGTACGCGGCCGCGAGATCGAGGAAGCGGTCCCGGTAGCCGGCGTCGCGGTCGCGCAGCTCCCGCAGGTAGAGCAGCAGGTCGTGGTTGACGAACTTCACGTCCTTGGCGCGCCGCAGCTCGTGCGCGCCGCGCAGCGTGAACAGCATGTCGATGCGCCGGTGGATCTCCAGCCGGTCGGCGAAGTTGGCCAGCTCGGCCCGCCGGTTGGAGATCGACGGCGCCGCCGTCCGCTGCCGGACGTGCCAGTGGTAGACGCGGTGCGGGATCAGCGCGGTCCGGCGGGCCGCCAGGTACGCCTCGGCGGTGAACAGCAGGTCCTCGTAGTGCAGCCGCTCGACGAACCGCAGCCCGTGCTCCTCCAGGAAGCCGCGCCGGTACGCCTTGTTGGTCGAGAGCGTGTCGTAGAGCAGGTCGGGGTTCTCGGCCAGGGACCCGTAGACGGCGCTGTTCCGGTAGAGCCACGGATACCAGGGGCGGATGCGCCCCTTCGCGCCCTCGGGGACGTCCAGGAAGATCCGGTCGCACAGCCCCGAGACCAGGTCGGCGCCGGTGCTCTCGGCGGCGGCGAGCAGGTTGAGGCAGGCGTGCCGGTCCAGCAGGTCGTCGCTGTCGAGGAACATCAGGTAGCGCCCGGCCGACGCCTCGATCCCGGTGTTGCGGGGACGGCCGCAGCCGCCGGAGTTGGCCGGCAGGTGCACGGCCCGGACCCGTCCCGGATGCGCGGCGGCGAGCCGGTCGGCGACCTCCCCCGTGCCGTCGGTGCTGGCGTCGTCCACGATCACGGTCTCCACGCCGCCGAGCGACTGCGCCAGCGACGAGGCGACCGCCCGGGGAAGCCGCCGGGCGTCGTTGTAGGCGATCACGACCACGCTGACATCCGGGCGCAGCCGCATGGGCATCCCTCCCGTTCCGCCGGGGACCGAGCCGGGCGCCGCGGGGCGCCGGCCGGACGCGCGTCCGCCAGGGATTCCTTTCCTGGAAAGCCTCAGTGAGGTCCAAGAGGGATCAAAGGCTGTCAACGCTTCGCATTACCCGACTTCACCGGAGACATGGGGGCAGACCGCCCGGAAAGCCCGAAGGCACCCGGCCGGGGAGCCGGGCGCCTTCGGGTGCGGGGAGGGTCAGGAGGCGTAGTCGGGGTAGCCGTAGCCCACGATCTGCGACTTGTCGCGGATCTTCTTCTCCACCTCGTTGTTGCTGTTGCCCTCGATGGTCTTGACCTTGCCGCCGCCGTTGTCCTTCACGACGAGGCCGACGTGGTCGATGTCACCGATGCCGCCCTTGGAGCCGTTCTGCCAGTCGAAGAACACGACGGCGCCCGGCTTGGGCTTGTGGCCCCAGCGGTCGGTCTTCTTGAACCAGCTGGCGTGCTGGACGGTGTAGGCGTCCCAGCCCATGTTCTTCACGCCGGTCTGGGCGCCGAGCCAGGAAACGAACATGTCGCACCACTGGGCGCCGTTGTAGGCCTTGACCGAGAAGCCGCCGTCGCGCTTGGCGGTGGCCTTGGCGTGCGGGGTCGAGACGTACCACTTGTGGAACTTGGTCTGACCGCCCTTGCCCTCGCTGATGCCGACCTGCTTCTGGGCCAGCTTGATGACCTCGGACGGCTTCACGTCGCGCGGCGGCACCTTGTAGCCGGCCTCGCGGGCCTCGGCCGCGCTCGTCTTCGCGGACGTCTGCGAGGCGGCGGCGCCCTTCGCGGCGGCGGCCTGGGCGGGCGCGTCGGCCGCGGCGCTGCCACCGGCGAGGGGGTTCAGCACGGCGAGCCCGACGGCGCCGGCGAGGACGGCCCCGACGGCGGCGCCGACGGCCTTGTCCTCGGACGAGAAGCGGTTGAGCGAAAGTCGATCGAAACGACCGGACATGCAGGGAATCTCCTTGTCTTCCATGGCGCCTACCGGGTTAGCTGACGGATTCGGGCATGGAAGCAGCCCTACGGCGCGGCTCTGGACGCGCCGATTCACCCCTGGAACGTTGGGTCCCCGGCTCCGTCCGGTCGTGGCGACCGGGACGGACTCGGCCTCGCACCGCGGACGCGGTGCTGACTATTCGGATTTGCCTCAGCGACTGGTCTCGGTGAGGGGGGCGCGCATCGTCGGGCGCGCATCGCGTGCGGGTGCCGCTCCGCGATCATCGGCCGCACTGGGCGCGGCCGGCGGCAACGCATGGGGCGCGCTGCGGGATTCGGATAGAAGGTAGCAACCTTCTCAAGAAAAGCAAACCAGGCACAAACCTCGGTTATGCCCGCTCAATGCCCTTCCAAGGATTCACCAACAGCGTCCGGCCCCGGGGTGTTCCCGATCTTTCCCCGACCGGCCCTCAGCCCTTTGCCCATGGGACTTACCGGCCGATGGGCAAAGGGTAAAGAACGCTCACCGGGCGAGGGCCGGCGCCCGGCGGACCGCCGCGCACCGGCCCTCGCCGCCGGTCACTATGAGTCGTACCTCACACGGGCGCCCCTCGCGGGCGGGCGCGTGGGGTCGGTCACTCGACGAGCAGGGCGAACAGGGTGGTGTCGTCCGCCGCCCGGTCGAACTCCATCCGCGCCAGCACCTCGTCCAGGGCCAGGTCCGGGCGCAGCGAGGAGTCCTGCAGGATCTCGGTGAGGCGGCCGATGCGCTCGTCCAGGTCCGCGTCCCTGCGCTCCACCAGGCCGTCGGTGTAGAGGAACAGCAGGTCCCCCGGGTGCAGGCGGGTGGTGATCGTCGTGTACTGCCAGGGCATCGCGCCGAGCATCGGGTCGCGGACCACCTCCAGCGGCGCCGCCCGGCCCTCCCGCACCAGGATCGGCGGCGGATGGCCCGCGCACGTCCACGCCAGCACCCGGCGGGACGGGTCGAAGTGCGCGACGATCGCCGTGCCCGTGGCGGGCGGGTCCATGGTGCCGACCAGCTCGTTCAGCCAGTCCACCAGCCGTCCCGCCGGCTCGCCCGTGCAGGCGAGGCCGAGCAGCCCGTTCCGGGTCCGCGCCATCGCCGCCGCCGCCGGGAGCCCGTGCCCGGCCGCGTCCCCGATGGCGAACAGCCCCCGGCCGTCCGGCAGCGCCCGGGTCGCGAACCAGTCCCCGCCGATGCGGGCGGTGCTCTCCGCCGCCAGGCTCCGGACCGCCATGCCGAGGCCCGGCAGCTGCTCCACCTCGTCCTCGTCCGGCAGGATCGCGCGGCGCAGCGTCACCGCCACCTTCCGCTCCTGCGCCGTCCGCGCCTGCTGCTTCAGCATCTGCCGGCGGGTCTCGGCGAGCGCCCGCTCCACGCCGCGCCGCCGGGTGATGTCCTGCGAGACGACATTGATCGAGATCGGCAGCCCGGAGTCGCCCAGCACCGGCTCGGCGAACAGCCACAGATGCCGCGGCGTCCCGTCCGGCCCGATCACCCGGTGCTCGGCCTCCACCGGCTCGCGGCGGGAGAACATCGTCTGGACGGCCTCCTCCACCAGCGGGAGGTCGTCGTCCGCCACGGCCTTCGGCAGGTCGTGCGGCATCGGCGGCACGTCGTCGGGGCCGAGGCCGTAGTTGGCGCGCATCTGCGGCGTCCAGTCCGCCTCGCCGGTGGCCAGGTCCCACTCGCCGAACCCGATCAGCGCCAGCCGCTCCACCCGCTCCAGCCGCCGCGCCACCCGGTCCTCGGCGAAGTGGTACCGCCACGTGACGCACACCCCGGTCGGCACCCGGACGCATCGCACGCTCATCCGGGACGACCTGGACAGGCCCCCCTGGGCGGTGGAGTACATGAACGAGGGGCGCTCCATCGGCGTCCCGGTCTCCAGCACCCTGGTGTACTCGTCGAAGAGCCCGCTGAGCGCGGCGCCCGGATCCGTGCGCAGCAGCCGCCGGCCGGTCAGCTCCTCCCGGCCCCGCCCGAACATGTCCCGCGTGGCGTCGTTGAGATCGGCGTAGAGGAAGTCGGCCACGGCCCCGTCGGGCCCCCTGACCGGCACCAGGTGGGCGCAGGAGTCGAGCGTCCCGTCCAGGAGCGCCCGCGCCACCGGATCGTCGCCCGCCTCGGCGAGGATCTCGGCGTCCCCGGAGGTGTCCTCGGCCGCCACCCGGCGCAGGACGTCCTCGGCGTCCGACAGGACGGCCTGGCGCTCGGCCGTGCCGCCCTCGGCCCGCGGCGCCCTCCGGTCCGCGACCACGGCCCCCACCGGCCCGCCGCCCCCGTCCTTGACCAGCACGGCCGCCGCCTCGGCGAGGTCGATGTCCAGATCGCGCGCGAGCCAGATCAGATGCTGCAGGGCCTCCCCCGGCGGGACGCCGAGCCGCCGGGCCAGCACGACCCGCGCCTCGGACAGCACCGCGCGGTCGTGCGCGGCGCCCCGCAGGTCCTCAAGGTCCGCAACGTGCACCCCGGGCTGGGTGCCCTCCGGTTCCGCCAACCCTGTGTCCCCCGTTCGGCGTCACTGCCCCTGGGAGAAAAAAGCTACATACGCCAGCGAAGGACTATTCGCCCATAGCCTGGTAAACAGTCCATATCTTTGCCCCGGTTTTCCGTTCCCGCCCGGACTCCACCGCTTCCGATGACCCACTCCGGACGGAACCCTTCCCGACCCTGTGACGCCCGTCACGCCGCCCGATAGACGTCCCTGGTCAGCGCCGTGATCCGCTTGGCCGCGGCCCGGAACGACGACCCCGCCGGCTGCAGCGTCAGCACCACGACGATCTTGTTCCCCACCACTCCCGTCGTGTGCAGCACTGGCCGCCCGAGCCCCAGATCGGGCCGCCACGCCGCGGGCCGCACCCCGCTCCCGCACGGCTCCGCCGGCACGTCCCCGAACCCCGACCACCCCTGCTTCACGGCCCACGGCCGCTTGATCGCCCGCGGGATCCCGAACGTCTGGTCGAACCCGTCCTTCCCGCACGGCGTCGACCGCCGCAACTGCGCGAGCACGAACTCCCGGTGCGCGCCCGGCGCCTTCTCCAGCAGGTACCGGTAGGTCTTCACCACGTCCCGCGCGCTCAGCGCCGTATACCCCCAGAACCCGGGCTTCTCCCTGGGCGGCGGCGCCGTCTCCTCCAGCCCGATCCGCCGCACCATCCGCTCGATGATCTTCCCCTGCCCGCCCCGCCGCCAGAACTCCGTCGCCGCCCGGTCGTCGCTCTCCCGGAGCATCGGCACCAGCAGCTCCCGGTCCGCCGCCGACACCCGATGCCGCTCCAGGTAGTCCAGCGCGATGAGGATCTTCACCACCGAGGCCGACCGGAACGTCCGCCGCGCCTCCCGCTCCAGCACCACCCGCCGCGCCTTGCGGTCGAACACCACATAGGAGGCCCGGACCCCCGCGGGCACCCGCACAACGGGCCGAGCCGACTCGGTCGCCTTCGGCGCCTCCGGCGTCTCCGACCCTTTCGCCGCCTCCGGCTCGCTCACCGGCCGCGCCCCTCCCCCGCACCCGGACACCACCCCGGCGCACACGACCCCGGCGAGCAAGCCCCGCAAAGACACCATCCGCCTTGCCTACCAGAGATCACCGCGCCCGTAACCCGGTACGCACGACCCCGCGGACTGCGCTACAGTAATCAGGCCCGCTCCGACGGGCACCGGGACGTGGCGCAGTTTGGCAGCGCACTTGACTGGGGGTCAAGGGGTCGTGGGTTCAAATCCCGCCGTCCCGACACAGAAACACCAGCTCAGAGGCCGTTTCCTCCACTCGGAGGACCGGCCTCTTGATCGTTTGTTAGCCGTTCGTTAGTGAACTCGGCCGCCCCTCACGGCACTCCCCCGGTTCACACGGGACCAGGAAGACCGGCATCCGCCCGCTCCGGCCCACCGGATGTTCACACGTCCCGCCGCCCCCCTGCCGCCCCTCGACGACCCGCGTCAACCGAGCCCCCGCGGACCAGCACAGGCCGCCCCAGCCGATCGACACCGCAAGGTCAACTCGCGGCGGCCGGGCCCCTCCACGAAACCGTTCGCCCGCCGCCACATCAACGTGACCGGCACCTACTCCTCAGGGATGAACGGAGGTAAGGGTTCAGCTGTTCTTGAAGGGGTTGAGGGTCTTGCCGGCGAGGTAGGCCAGGCGGTTGGGCAGGGGTTTCATGGCGGCGGCGGAGATCTTGTTGACGAGTCCGGGGACGCACACGGGCTTGCCCTTCTGGACGGCTTTCCAGCCTTCGGCCACGACGGCTTCGGGCTGCTGCCACAGGATGCCGGGCAGGTGGTTGGCTTTGTCGCGGGTGCCCATGACGTCGTGGAACTCGGTGTGGGTGAAGCCGGGACACAGGGCGGTGACGTGGATGCCGTGGGGTTTGAGCTCCATGTCGAGGGCTTGGGAGGTGTTGAGGACGTAGGACTTGATGCCGGTGTAGAGCAGGCTGGCTGCGGGCGGGGCGAACGCGGCGACGGAGGACAGGTTGACGATGCGGCCCCAGCGGCGCTCCTTCATGCCGGGGATGACGCGGTGGACGACTTCGGTCTGGGCGGTCACCATCAGCTGGATCTCTCCGGCGAGAGTGTCCCAGGGGGTGTCGGCGAACGCTGTCTTGCCCGACAGTCCGGCGTTGTTGATCAGCACGTCAATGTTCAGGCCCTGCTCGTCGGCGTATCGCAGGATCGCTGCGGGGGAGGCGGGGGCGGTGAGGTCGGCGGCGAAGACCTCACATCGGACCTTGTGCTGTTCGGTGAGCTGGGCGGCGAGTTCGTGGAGGCGGTCGGCGCGGCGGGCGACCAGCAGGAGTTGGTAGCCGCGGGCGGCCAGGTGGCGGGCGAACGCCGCGCCGATGCCTGCGGAGGCGCCGGTGATGAGCGCGGAGCGGGGGACGGTGGTCACGTCAGGGATCCTTCGGTCGGGCTGATGGTGAGGGGGCCGCTGCCGGGGAGCCGGGTGATGAGGTCGGCGCCGAACAGGGTCGCGGGCGTGTGCGCGCCGAGGCGGGGGGCGGTGGCGGCGAGGAGGTCGGTGACGGCGGTGAGGGCGCCGTCGATGGTGAGGCGGTAGGGGTTGGCCGTGGTGATGCGGGCGGTGGCCCGCCGGCCGGCCGGGTCGGTGGTCTCGCCCCACACGTGGGCGCTGCTGGTGGCCCGTCGGTTCGCGTCGGGGCCTTTCACCGTCTTGTCGATCAGCTTGTGCGCGGCGTCGCGGACGCGGGGACGGGCCAGCAGCCCGGTGAACCGCCTGCTGATCCGGGTGGCGCGGATCAGCGGGGAGGGCATCGGGAGGTACACCTCGATGTTGGGGATCGCGGTGCTGTGGTGGGCGCTGTGGAGGTCGGCGGCGGGGAAGGCGAGCGCGGGTTTGGTGCCGTTGCCGAAGTCGATGCGGGCGGTGCGTCCGCCCAGCGGGGTCGGGGTGATCTGGCCGTCGATGCGGACGCGGCCTCCGGCGGCCATTCCGTCCAGGATCGTCTTGACGGTCCCCGGTGACAGGGCCAGCGGCAGGTCGAACCCGAGCCGCAGGCGGGTGGCCTCGGGCATGGCCTGGTGGAGGGCGGCGGCGAGGCAGTCGGTGGGGATGACGTCGAAACCGACTCCGGGACAGACCACGACACCAGCAGCGCGGGCCTGGCCGTCGATCTCGCGGGCGTAGGCGAAGACGTCCATCTCGCCGGTGATGTCGAGGTAGTGGGTGCGGGTGCGCACGCAAGCGTCGATCATCGGGGGCGCCGTCACCGAGAACGGCCCGGCGCAGTGCAGCACAACGTCGATGCCGGACAGCCACGCGTCTGCGTCGCGCAGGTCGAAGATCCGGTAGTCCAGGCCGAGGTCCTCGGCCAGCAGCTTGACCGCCGCGAGGTTCCGGCCGGCGAGGACCGGTTCCAGGCCCCTCTTGCGCGCCTCCCGGGCGATCAGCTCGCCGGTATAGCCGTTGGCGCCGTACAGCAGCCACTTCGTCACTGGGCGGCCTTCTTCGGGCCGGGCAGTTCACGCGGGCCCGGGGTGAAGCCGCGGCGAGCGGTGCCGATGTCACCGCGGTAGGCGCCGACGGGACCGGTGAGCAGGAAGGGCAGGGGGATGCGGCGCTGCCGTGCGGTGAATCCCCACGTCCCGATGCCCAGATATACACCGGGCGCCGCGCGGCGGACCTCGTCGACCATGTTGATCGCCCCGCACATCGAGGCGTAGGCGCGGTAGACGAGCGTGTAGGCGGGACGGCCGTCATAGCGCGACGATGCGACGAGCGTGTGCATCGCATAGCGCTGCCGGACGCGGCCGAACTGGCGGAAGGTGTTGTAGCCGCGCCCGGTCTGGCCGTCGACGGGCCGGAACGCCTTGCACAGCCACGGCGCGAGCGGATTCGACACCGTGCCGCGTCCGGTCACCGAAGCGAGCAGGTTGGGCTGGGCCAGCAGCCGGGCGGCGTACTCCCCGTCCATCTCCTCGATGGACGGGGCGGGCAGCGTGGCGAAGAACGCCAGCAGCCCGGTGGTGTCCAGCCCGAGCAGCTCGGCAGCCGGGTGGTCGGTCTGCATGGGGGCCCACCTCACTTCTTGAACGGTCTTCAAGAAACCTAGCGCCTTCTTGAGGGTCGTTCAAGATAGGGTGTGGGGGTGCCCCGGAACCGACGCCCCCAAGACCGCGAGGAGAAACGCGAGGAGATCCTCGCCGCCGCCCAGCGGCTGTTCATCGACGACGGCTACGAGTCGGCGTCCATGGGCCAGATCGCCAAGAACGCCGGCGTCACCGTCAACACGATCTACTGGTACTTCCGCGACAAGGACGACCTGCTCATCGCCGTCCTGGACCGCCTGCTGGCCGAAGCCCTCGCCCAGTACGCGACCATCGCCGACCGGCCGCTCAACGACCGGCTCCTGTGGGCCGTCGACCAGCTCGAACGGCTGCACGGCCTCGTCAACACCGTCCACACCCGCGCCCTGGCCTCACCCGCCGTCCACGCCTGGCACACCGGCTTCCACGAACTCGCCGACACCCTGGTCGCCGACGACCTCCGCAAAGCCGGCGCCGCCGAAGCCGACCTCCCCGCCATGACCGCGATCGGCACCTTCGTCATCGAAGGCCTCCTCACCCACCGGCACGGCGACGCCGGCAAACGAGCCGTGATCGACCTCCTCGTCCACAAGCTCACCACCGTGCCGACCTGAACCTGACCGGAAGCCATCTCGCCGCACCACGCAGGCCCACATCGCAACGGCGAGCGGCGGCAAAGCCTCCCCCCGGACGGAGTGTTGAGAATCGTTCGATTCCCTTCGACACCCCGCGTGCAGTCCTCTTCACTACCCGGTCGCATCGGAAATCCGTCGGTAGAACGTGTTGAGAACTTCGGGTTTTCAACAACACCGACGGCACCGTTTTCCTGAACTTTCCAGCTGTGACGACGTTCCCGGGCGACGCCCCGCCCTTCGCGGTGATCCGCCAGGCCGCCGACGATCTTCTCGGCGCCGAGCCCGCGATCCTCACCGGCGCGCTCGTCGGATACGCCCGGGTCTCCACCAAGCCCAGCGACTCGACCGCCAGAACCTGGCCTTGAAGGCCGCGGGCCGCATCCGGAGCTTCGCCGATAAGAAGTCCGGCAAGGACGCCGAGCGCGGAGAGCTCGCCACGGCGCTGGACTACCTGCGGCCCGGCGATACCCTGGTCATCCCTCGCTGGACCGGCTCGCCCGCTCCCTGCAGGACCTCATCACGATCGTCGCCGACCTGCGCCGCCGCGGCGTCGGGTTCCGATCCCTGAAAGAGGCCCTCGACACCACCACGCCGGGCGGCCGCCTGGTCTTCCACGTGTTCGCCGCCCTCGCCGAGTTCATCCGCGAACTCATCATCGAAGGCACCCACGAGGGCCTGGCCGCCGCCAAGGCCCGCGGCGTCAGCCGCTCCGCCATCTACGAGTACGTGCCCGAGCTCAAGCCCACCGGACTCCAGCGGGTCAAGACCGGCGTTCCCGACCCACCTCCCCCACTCACCGAGCACTCACAAGCGCCTTCTGACCTGCATCAATCTCAGCCTGAGCGACATTGGAACGAAAAATCACGCTAGCGAGCGCTCAACCGCACGCTCCTGGCGGGACTTTTCGTTCCAATGTTCGTCAGGCCCAAGACAAACAGAAAGAAGCCCCGGTCCCTCTCGGGTCGGGGCTTCCTCGGTGTCATGTCCGGGCGTTAGCGCTTCAGAACCGCCACGAGGCTCGCGAACTCGTCGCGGCGCAGGGTGAGCTTGGCGCCGGCCGGGTCTTTGCTGTCGCGGATGCCCACGGCCTCGCCGAGGTCGGCCAGTTCGACGCAGTTGTCCCCGGCCTCACCGCTGCACGACGACTTGCGCCAGGTCACGTCCATCGCTCTTTCACAACCTTCCGCATCAGCTCGACCGACGCCTTCGGCGAAAGCGCCTCCGCCTGAAGCCTACTGAAGATCTCGCTGACGATCGTGAGGTCTTTCGGCTCCACAGTCGTCTCGCCGCCGATACTGCTCTCGATGTACGCCACCTCGCTGCGGTCGGGTTGCGTGGCGATGGTGAAGGCGGCCCGGGCATCCCGCTGGTAGCCAATCGGAGCGATCTGAATCGTGATGTTCTCACGCTCCGACATCTCGATCAGATGCTCCAACTGCTCGCGCATGATCTCTGGCGACCCGACCTCGCGGAGAAGGACGGACTCATCCAGCACAACGAACACGGTGGGGGCGTTCGGCTTGGTGAGGATGCTCTGACGCCGCAGCCGGTCGAGGACGGCTTCATCGTTGCCGAGGATCACTCTCGCGTACGGCTCGGTCTGGAAAAGCCCGTAGACGATCCTGGTCTCGAACGCGCGCAGCGAGTCAGCGGACGCCTCGGCTCGGGGGAAGTCTGCAAAGAACTTCGGGTAGCTGCTGGAACGCAGGAGTTCATCCCATGCATCGACCAAGGTGGTGCCCGAGTCCAGCGCCTTGTCCAGTCGTTCGGCGAAGTCTTTGCGGCACTTGGTGCGCCCAGACTCGACCTGCGAGATGTAGCTGCGGGTCACTGCTGCCCGTGCTGCGAGTTCCGTCCGATTGAGCCCTGCTTCTTCTCGGAGGCGCGTGACCTCTGCGCCGAAAGAGACGGTCTTCGATGTCGGTTTGCGTGCGGCCACTGCTTCGCCTCCACGTGAGCGAGGGGAACCCACCTACCAGCGATCGTCAGCGCCACGTGTGTGCTGGGGGCGCTTCGGTGGTAACGCTACGCGGCGGAGTTCAGTCTGTGCGGTGAGTTACCGAAACCGTCCTGGCAGCGAAGGTCGTGCCGATGTCCGCAGCACCGCAAGCTCCTGAAGTCCCGACGCTCGTCCTCAATTCCACCGATCAGGCACCACGCCTCGCGCGCCGGTTCCTCGCCGAACAGTTCGCTGGCTGGGGCATCACCGACGACTACACAGGCCGCCTCGTGATCTGCGAGCTGACCACGAACGCCTACAGGCACGGCGAAGGCCCGATCGTCGTCCGGCTCTTCCTCGACCCGGACGATGGGCGACCGGTGATCGAGGTATCGGACACCGGCACGGGACATCCCACCGTCCAGCCCCAGAACTACGCCGCCACCTCCGGCCGGGGCCTGCAGCTCATGGCGGAGCTCGTGCACGAATGGGGAGTCAAACGCCTCGCCGGAGACCGCAAGGTCGTCTGGGCCAAGCTGCCCTGACCATGCGAGATGGAAGGCACAAAGCGCTGGGACCATGCTCCGGTGAGGAGACGATGCGAGTCACGTTGCTGCTACTGCAGTACCTCTTCCCGGAATGGTCGATCACGCTGGATCGAGAAAGGATCTGGAGGGCGACGGGGCGCGTTCTGATCTCTGCGTCCGACCTGGACGGATTTCTGGACCTGCTCCACACCGCCGACCCGGGAGCCTGCGAGCGCGCCATCCTCCAGCTCCGAGAGCCCGGATGAGCGACCGGCGAGAAGCAGCCCCTCCCTGAGACGTCGCGATGGAGAGCCGTTCGATCACGGCCGTCGTCGTCGACCGGGGCGGACTGGGTCCGTAGGAGCTGACGGCGCTGTTCTGCTCTGTGCATTCTGCGGCAGCGGAGCCCACGCATTCGGGAAGGCGGCCATGGCCAGGCGCGCTTGTGCGTTCGGGCCGGTCGGCGGGGGTGCGGGGGCATGGCTCGCTGGTCGTGCTTGTCGCGTATGCGCGGCGGCCCTTCGAGCGGCGTCGGCCTGCAGAAGTCCCTCGCCCCGGAGCCGGTCGAGGAACTCGCTGGTCGTCGCCGACTCGTCCGCCGCGCGGCGGACGGCCGTCCGCAGCACGGCCCGTCTCGTCCGCTCGGATAGATGCCGTCCGTCCAGTGGGCAGAACTGGGACGACGCGCGGACGGACCCGTCCGCGCCCGTCCACCGGCGGCGAAGCTTGGGCAGTGTGAGGTCGGCAGCGAGCTTCCCGCCGCCGTACCAAACGGGACGCCCGTCGCCGTTCAGATCATCGGGGAGGGCGACGGCGTAGCCGGTCATCTCGCCGGCCGTCCGCTCGCTGAAACGCCGGCGGATCAGGACACCCTCGTCACGCAGCCGCCGGAAGAACTCCGCTTCGCTGCTCGCTCCGGCCGCCGCCGTCTGGACTGTGCGTCGCAGAAGCGTGCGGGACGGTAGCGGCCGGCCGTGGCGGGCGGCTTTCTCGATCTCGCCCCGGCTCGGCCGCCGCGCCGCCGTCCGGTCCGCCGGAGCCGTCCGCCGCAACCCATACCGCTGCTCGACCGCGCGGCAAGCGTCCCGGACGCGGTAACCGTCGTTCCACACATCGGGCCGACCGCCGTCCTGGCGCGCCAAGGTCGCCACGATGTGGACATGGTCGGTGGCATGGCCTGGCAGAAACTCTCCGCCGGCGCCGGAGCCAAGGGGCAGCGCTACTACGAGTGGGCTCTGGCCGACATCACAGGCGAGGGGCCCGGCCACCACCAAATCCTCGTCCGCCGCAACCGGCGCACCCGTGAACTCGCCTTCTACCGCTGCTACTCAGCCACCCGGGTTCCACTGTCCACCCTGGTGCGGGTCGCCGGACGCAGATGGACGGTCGAGGAGACCTTCCAGTCCGGCAAGGACCTGGCCGGACTCGACCAA
Source organism: Spirillospora sp. NPDC127506 (assembly GCF_040302145.1). Classification (NCBI taxonomy): domain Bacteria; kingdom Bacillati; phylum Actinomycetota; class Actinomycetes; order Streptosporangiales; family Thermomonosporaceae; genus Spirillospora; species Spirillospora sp. NPDC127506. The sequence continues at coordinate 116,428 of NZ_JBEORG010000005.1, forward strand.
CACCAGGTCAGACGCTGGACCTCCTGGCACCGCTGGGTCACCCTCGCCATGCTCGCCCACGCCTTCCTCACCATCGTCCGTGCCGACGAACACGCACGCCACCCCAGGTCGGACGAGCTGATACCGCTCACCTGCAACGAGATCCAACACCTGTTCGCCCCGCTCGTCGTCCGGCCTGGCCACAGCCCGGCCCATCGGCTCGACTGGTCCGACTGGCGACGCCGTCACCAGGCCCGATCCCAGGCCGGCCACTACCACCGACAAGCCACTCAACCATGAAGACCACGATCTACAACTGGAGTACTAAGCGGCCTGCCCGAACCCGACCGCCGGCGCCTGGCCGCCGCGCGCACGCCCGCGGCCCGCATGCTGGCCGCACTTCCGGCGCACCACCCCACCGCGATGTGACCGGGTCCCTGCGTCCAGGCCGGTCTCCGCCCGTATGACGGCGAGAGCGTTCAGGGCCGCCACCCGCGCGGCGTCCCGGCCTGCGGCCAGGTCGAGCTCCGCCCCGAGGCGTCCCGTCACCGCCGGCCTCCCGTCGCGCAGGGGCAGCATGCCGCTGAGGAAGAGCAGGCCGGACGCCTCCACGGCGGGGACGTAGCCGCCGAGCGGCCGGGGCGGCTCGGGCAGCTGCAGTCCGACGGCGGTCAGGCGTGCGGTGACACTCATCGGGCGTCGCCGTCGGGCCGGGCGATCAGCGCCCCGACGACCTCGTCGGCCTGACCGGGCTTCCACGGCGTCCCGAGGAGCGTGTAGTTCATGCGCGGGAAGAAGCCGAGCCGGGTGCCGAGCTCGCCGCTGAGGAGCGTCATCCGCTCGGTGCCGCTGGTGTCCCAGGGGGTGATGAAGTCGGTGTAGTCGGCGTTGAACGGGTTGGTGATGTCAATGAGGATCTTGCCGGCGAGCACCGTGCGCAGCGGTTCGATCTGGTCCAGCAGGCCGTCGCGCAGGAAGATCGCGGGCAGGACGACGGGCGCGTCGAGCGCCTGGTCGTAGTCGCCGGAGGCGAGGCCGGGGAGGGCGAGGCCGGCGGCGATCCGGCGCGAGCGTTCGGTGTCGCGGGAGCCGAGCACGACCTCGTGCCCGGCCCGGGCGTACATCGCCGCGAGCCGCACGCCCATCCGTCCAGTGCCCAGGATGCCGATCTTCACTGCCGTTTCCTTTCGGTGGTGTTCGTTCCGTCGAAAGGCGGAGGCGCCGCGCATCGCACGGCGCCTCGCCAACCCCGGGCAACCTCGCTGGCCCCCATGAGCGGTGGAGCGCGGAAGGTGGACGTGAAGGTGCTGCGCGCGCTCTCCGACCAGGCGCGGCTGGACATCCTGCACTGGCTCAAGGACCCCGCCGCGAACTTCGGGCACCAGGCGGTCGGCGACTTCGACGTCGAGGGCGTGTGCGTGTCGGTCATCCAGGAGCGGGCGGGCATGTCGCAACCGACCGTCTCGGCGCACCTGAAGGTCTTGCACGAGGCCGGGCTGGTCACCCGGAAGAAGGCCGGCGCCTGGCAGTACTACAAGCGCGACGAGCCCGCCATCCGCGGCTTCGCCGAGACTCTGCTCCGGGAACTCTGACAACGAAACCGGCCCGTCCCCGAACGCCGGCGTTAGGGGCGTGCACGCCTCGATGACGATCGGTCAGTCGGGGCAGTCCCTCCAGAACGGACATGACATTCAGGCTCATGGAGTTGATCGCAGACGCGGGCGATCCGCGCGTGCGGGCGTGGACTTCCGTGTGCCGGGCCGTGGCGCTGTTGCTCGGAGCGTAGGCCGAGGTCGTCCTGCACAACGCCCAGCGCGACCAGGTGCCGGCGATCTGGAACCCGTCATCCGGGTGAGCAGTGCCCCGCGTTCGCCCCCGCTCTGCGTCACAGGCTGCTGCAGCGCATTCGGCTCAAGTCTCGCGTCGTTCAGGGGCGCCTCGTTCGGCCTGGGCCTCCCCCTCTCCAAGGTGCCAACGCCGCGATGTCGGCGACCACAGACGGCGTATTGATGTCACCACTCGGTGATCAACCCAGCTGGCGTAGTCGAATTACTACCTACCTTGGCGTTCCCCTTCTTCTGGAGAAGCCTGGGATCGTATCCTTCGTGCTCGCCCGTTGTGTCCAAGTTGATTCTCCATTCCGTGGAACGGGAGCAGAGAAATGTTTGAACGTGGCCGGGAACGCGCATGGGGCATTCGTGCGGGAGTGGGGGCGGTGTCCCTTCTCCTGGCCTTGTCCGCATGCGGTGGCGGCGACGACGGCTCCGACCCCCCGTCCAAGAAGCCCGGCAGGCCGGAGGGGAAGGCGCCCGGCACGGGAATCGCGGTCCCGATGGCGCACCGCGCGGGCCCGGCGCACGTCGAGCTCCTGGCGCTGGGCAGGACGGCCGGCAACTCTGTCACGGGGCAGTTCCGCGTCTTCAACGACGGGCAGACGGTACTGGACCCGCGGATCAGCCTGTTCGAGGGCGAGAACAAGGCCTCGGACACCAGCCTGGACGCCAGCGGCATCGGGCTGCTGGACGGTGCGGGCGGCAAGCTCTACATGCCGCTGAGGACCACCGGCGGCACCTGCCTGTGCTCCTCGCTCAACGGCAAGAAGATCCCGCCCGGCGGCTCGCTGGACATCTACGCGGTGTTCCCCGCCCCGCCCGCGAACGTGCGGACGGCGACGGTGACGATGCCGCTGACGGTGCCGATGCAGGAGGTGCCGATCTCCGGTGACGCGGTGCAGCCGCTGCCCGAGCAGACCGTCGACCCGGGCTCGTCGAAGCTCGCCGCGCCGCGCATCTACACCGTCGCGGGCAGGGCCGAGGGCGACGAGCAGTCCGTGGACGACGACGGCGGGAACCGCGCGGTCCGGCTGTCCGCCGACGTGCTGTTCGCCCTGAACAAGGCCGACCTGACCCCGAGGGCCGACAATCTCCTGCGCGGAGTGGCCGAGCAGATCGACGGCTCCCGCGGCAGCGCGGTCAAGGTCGACGGTTACACCGACTCCAGCGGCAACGACGCCATCAACCAGCCGCTGTCGGAGCGCCGCGCCAAGGCCGTGGCGGACCGGCTCAAGCAACTGGCCACCCGCACCGGCGTCACCTTCCAGACCGCCGGGCACGGATCGGCCGACCCCGTGGCGTCCAACGCCAGCGAGAGCGGCCGCCGCAAGAACCGCCGGGTCACCGTGAGCTTCACCATGCCGCCTCCCCCGGCCGCTCCGGCGAGCGGCAAGCCGTACCGCTGGGCGCCCGGGAAGCCGACCTCGGTGAAGACCGCCCCGTTCACCGCGGCGGAGGCCAAGGGCCTGACCGCCGAGGTGAACTCCGTCCACCGGGACGCGGCGGGCCTGACGACCTTCGTGTGGACGCTCCGCAACGACGGGCAGTCCAAGGTCGCCGTCCGCTCGGCGTTCGAGCTGGACGCCCAGTACAACGGCTTCTTCAGCCCGCGTCCCCAGAGCACCGACGGCATCTCGATCCTCGATACCGCCACCAGGGTCTGGTACTACCCGCTGCGCGCCTCCAGCAAGGAATGCGTGTGCATGTCCATGTCCCGTCCGGACGCCAAGGGCGACCTCAATCCGGGAGAGAGCGTGACCTACTCCGGTGTCTACCGGCTTCCCGCCGAGGCCCAGACCGTGGACATCGACTTCCCCTGGTCCGGCCAGGAAGGCCTCCGCATGAAGGGCGTCCCGGTCAATTGACGCGCTTCCCGGTTTGGCGGCCGGGGATTCCGCCTGCGCCGCGTGTGCGGCGCAGGCGGTGGCTTCTAAGCGGAGGGGCTTGCGGTCCCTCCGCAGGCGTTCAGCCTGTCCGCCCGGCGGCCAGGATGTTGCGCGCGGCGTTGACGTCCCGGTCGCGTGCACCGTGCGGCACGCGCACGCCCACTCCCGCCAGGGCCAGCCCGGAGATTTGGCCGTCGCGCGGACGAGAGCAAGCAGACGGTGCACCTGCTGCACGTCCAGCCGCCTGCCAGCGCATCCGCGCACTCAACGCCGCGACCTGGCACAACTGGCTGATCGGCGCTCCGGTCAGACGGTCACTGATCGCCTACGACCACTGAACACACGATCTGTGGGTGTCAGGCGCCGTGCGGGTGTGCCGGTCGCTTGGCCGGTGTGAAGTACGGCAGTACTTCCGGATTGGCCATGGCGTCCGGGTCGGCGGCCTGGGCCACCGGGGTGCCGAGGAGGATTCTGCGGACCGGCACTTCGAGTTTCTTGCCCGACAGCGTGCGCGGGATGCCGGGAACGGCAGTGATCTCGTCTGGGACGTGCCGGGGGGACAGGGCCGATCGCAGTGCCGAGCGAAGCCGTCCGCTCAGTTCGCCCGTCAGCGCGGCGCCGGGCGTGAGCTGGACGAACAGCAGCAGTCGGCCCTGCTCGCCCAGTTGCCCGGTGTCCACCACGAGGGAGTCGGCGACCTCGTCGAACGCCTCGACCACGCGGTAGAAGTCCGCGGTGCCCATGCGCACGCCGCCGCGGTTGAGGGTGGAGTCGGAGCGGCCCTCGATCACGCATCCGCCGTCCGGCCGGATTCTGATCCAGTCACCGTGCCGCCAGATGCCGGGGTACCTCGCGAAGTAGGAACCGCGGTAGCGGTCTCCGTCCGGATCCTTCCAGAAGGAGACGGGCATGGACGGCATCGGCTCGGTGAGCACGAGTTCGCCGACCCGGTCGATCACAGGTACGCCCGCCTCGTCGTATGCCTCCACTTTCGCGCCGAGGCTGCGGCACTGGATGACACCGGCGTGCAGCGGCAGCAGGGGGCAGGGGCCCACGAAGCCGGTGGCCACGTCGGTGCCGCCGGAGAAGGAGCCGACGAGCAGGTCACGTCCCACGTGTTCGTACAGCCAGCCGAATCCCTCGGGCGGCAGGGGGGAGCCGGTCGAGCCGATGCCCCGCAGGCGGGACAGGTCGTGGGTCGTGCCGGGCTCCAGGCCGGCCTTCATGGACGCCAGAATGTACGGCGCGCCGACGCCGAAGTAGGTCACGCCCGTCTCCGCGGCAAGCCGCCAGAGGGCGTCGCCGTTCGGCGCGCCGTCGTACAGCACCACTGTCGCGCCGAGCAGCAGGCCGCCGACCAGGTAGTTCCACATCATCCAGCCGGTGGTGGTGAACCAGAAGAACACATCGCCGCGGCCGATGTCCTGGTGGAAGGAGAGCGCCTTCAGGTGCTCCACCACGATGCCGCCGTGGCCGTGGACGATCGGCTTGGGCAGCCCGGTGGTGCCGGAGGAGTACAGGATCCACAGCGGGTGCTCGAACGGGACCTCGTCGAAGTCGAGCGCCGCCCCGGGCCTGGCCAGGTCCGCGAACAGCAGGCCGTCACCGGCCGGGAAGGCCGCGGGGTCGAGGTAGGGGATCAGGACGGTGGTCCGAAGGGTCGGCAGGGCCCTTTCCATCGCGCCGACGACGTCGCGCCGGTCGTGCTCCCTTCCATTGTAGGCGTAGCCGTCCACCGCGAAGAGCACCTTCGGTTCGATCTGGGCGAATCGGTCGATCACGCTGGGCGCTCCGAACTCGGGCGGGCAGGACGACCAGATCGCGCCGAGCGACGCGGTCGCCAGGAAGGCGATCAGGGCTTCGGGGATGTTCGGCAGATATGCCGCGACGCGGTCTCCCCTGGTGACGCCCAGTTCCGCGAGCCCCGCACGGACTTCCGCGACCCGGCGGGCCAGTTCGCCGTAGGTCAGCCTCCGCTCGTCCCGCCGGCCCTCGGTGCGGAAGATCACCGCGCAGGCGTCCGGGTCGTGGTCGGGTCGCAGGACGTTGCGCGCGTAGTTGAGCGTCGCGCCCGGGAACCATCGGACTCCCGGCACGGCTGAGGGGTCCGGTACCTGGACCGGCCCGCCACCGCGTTCGCCGAGCACACCGAAGGCGGACCAGATCGCGTCCCAGAAACCGGCGGTGTCCGTGACCGACCAGCGCCACAACTCGTTGTAGGAGTCGAAGCCCTGGGCGGCCATGAAGCGGGCGACGTGGGCGGTGCGCTGGACGGCCTCGGACGGCTCCCACAGCAGGTCACCTTCGGCGATGGGCACGGACGGTCTCCTGGATCAACTCGGTGCGGGCATGCCTGGCCGCCGCGGCGGCCTTGAACGTGCGGGTGGGGTCCGCTCGGGCGCCGGCTTGGGTCAGAGGCCGTCGACGATGAAGAGCCGCCGGTCCAGTCCGCCGCGGGAGGCCTTGATCGCCTCGGCGTAGGACGCGGAGGCATACCAGCGACGTGCGTCGTCGACCGTTTCGAAACGGATGACGACCAGCCGCTCCCCCTCGTCGAACGATCCTTCGAGCGTCTCGGGGATGGCGTCGCGCGCCAGGTAGGTGCCGCCGAATTCCTCGACCGACCTCTTCGCGAGCGGCTTGTAGGCGGCGACCGCCTCCTTGTCGAGGATGGTCACTTCTGAGATCACATACGCGGGCACGGCTGGGGCCTTTCGGTCGGTGGCGCGGTCATGCGCCAGTGATCGGTGAGATCGGGCCGGGGATGGTGGGGCCGGCGACGCGTCCGACGAGGGTTCCGTTCTGGAGGACGCCGGGAGTGTCGTGCGCGGGAAGGATGTACCGGTACCGAGTGATCTTCTTGATGGCACCGATCTCCTCCAGGACGGAGGTGGTGAAGTTGTTGGTGAGCGCCGGCTCGCCGACCGCGAAGGCGCAGGATTGCAGCTGGGCCATCGCCGTCTCGTCCGGGTGGCGCAGCAGGCTGGCCTCGAGGTCGTAGATCAGGTCGCCGCAGAGGCAGGCCTGCCCGTCGGCGGTGTCGACCACCACGCTCAGCGAGCCGGCGGTGTGCCCGCGTGAGGCATGGCAGCTGATCCCGGGTTGCAGCTCGACCGGGCCGGAATGGTCCAGGTCGAGGTACCGCAGGGCTCCAGGGGTGTACATCCGCTCCAGGATGTGGGCCAGATCCTGCTTGGCGTAGGCCAGGCCCTGGACCCCGCTGAAGGCGCACGACATCTCACTGCGGTTGACGACGACCGGCACCGACATCGGCACCTTGTCGAGGTGGCCGGCATGATCGCGGTGCAGGTGGGTCACGACCACGCAGCTCAGGTCGGAAGGCGTGGTCCCGTACCGGGCCAGTTGCTCTTCGAACCCCTGGCCCTCGGCGACCCGCCCGCCCCGCCCGAGGACGGAAGGGTCCCGGTAGCCCGCGTCGACGAGGATGGGCGCCGGGCCGCCGACGATCAGGTATCCCTGTGCGGGCACCGCGACGGTGGTGCCCGGGGCGCGCCCCCGGACCTGCTGGGAGGCGTCGATGATGACCGAGCCGAAGTTCAGGCGGTGTATCTGATAGTCCATGGATGGCTCCTGTCCGATCCGCAGGGCGGACGGATGGTTAGAAGTAGGCGGCGCTGAGCGTGTCGTGGCCGAAGGCGTCATCGATCGGCTCGGCCAGGCCGTCGCGCATGATGTACCCGCGGTCGCATCGGGCACCGAGCAGCGTGGTGTTCTGGTCGACGAGCAGCACCGACAGGTTCTGCGTCCGGGCCACCCGCGCGAGCACGGCCGAGATGTCCAGTGCGGCCTTGGGAGACAGGCCGAGGCTCAGCTCGTCCACCATCAGCAGCACCGGCCGGGCCATGAGCCCGCGGGCGACGGCCAGCATCTGCTGCTCGCCGCCGCTGAGCAGGGCCGCCCTGCGGTCGGCCAGCTCGGCCAGGCGCGGGAAGGCGTCGAGGACGCGCCTTTCCTCCCGTGCCGCGCCGCCCGCCTTCCCGGCCGCCACCGCCCCGTACCGCAGGTTCTCCCGGACCGTGAGGGTCGGGAAGACCTTTCGCCCCTCGGGGACGTGGACCAGGCCGAGCCGCGCGACGGCGTCCGGGCGGGAGGGCAGGCGGTCGCCGCGCAGCAGCGCACGGTCGCAAGAGCGCGGGATGGCTCCGGACAGCGCGCGCAGCAGGGTGGTCTTGCCCGCCCCGTTCAGCCCGGCGATGCCGACGGTCTCGCCTTCCCGGATCTCCAGGTCGCAACCGTGCAGGACGGGAACCCCGCCGTAGCCCGCGCGCAGCCCGCTCACCTCCAGGATCGTCTGCGTGCTCATTGGATCGCTCCCGGGACGGGGGTCTGGGCGGACGGTGCACCGTCCCCGACGAACACCTCGCGCACCAGCGGGCGGTCGAACACCTCCTCGGGGTCCCCCGAGGCGATGACCCGCCCCGCCGCCAGGACCGTCACCTCCTGCGCGACCTCTTTGACCCAGCCGACGTGGTGGGAGACGACCAGGACCGTGAGCCGTGCGCGGAGTCTGGCGATCAGCGCCGAGACCGCCGTCATCTCCGCACCGCTCAGCCCCGCCGTGGGTTCGTCCATCACCAGGACGGAGCCGTTCATCGCCACCGCGCGCGCGATGTCGACGAGCTTGGCCTCGGCCAGGCTGAGCGCGCTCGCCGGTGTGCCGTGGCGGTGCTGCGGGACGCCGACGAAGGCCAGCGCCTGGGCGGCTTTGCGCCGTTCGGCGCGTTCAGCGCGGCGGTGAAGGCCGAGCAGGTCGCCGAGCAGCCCGGTCCGCTGCTCCCGGCGCAGCCCCAGCGTGACGTTCTCCAGGCAGGACAGGTCCGGCACCAGCGACGGATTCTGGAATGTGCGGCTGACGCCCGGCCGCCGGCCCCGCCTGCTCCCCGGCCGGCCGGAGGCCGCGACAGGTTCACCGCCGACGGTGATGTGTCCGGCGGATACCGGCTCCAGTCCGCTGACGCAGTTGAGAAGCGTGGTCTTTCCGGCCCCGTTCGGGCCGACGAGGGCGTGCACATGGCCCGGCTTGACCGTGAGGCCGGCGCCGTCGAGCGCCCGGACGCCGCCATAGTCGATCACGAGGTCGTCGACCTTCAGGGCGTCCTGCCGGTTCCCCTCCGGGTCGGCGCTCATGACTCCCTCGGGGGTGGTGTCCGGCCCGGCCGACAGCAGAGGATCGGGGGGCGCATCGCCGGCACCGTCGTCGCCGGAGTGGCGGCCTGCAAGGCTCTGGCCGCCGGAGCGGCCCGCGGTGGCTCGTCGCAGACCCGTCCGACGCCACAGGGCCCGGAACGGCGTCTCGACCAGGCCGAACAGGCCGTCGCGAAAGAGGACGAGGGCGCCGAGCAGCAGGGCGGCGAAGAGGATCTGCTGGTAGGACTCGGCGATCTGCAGGTAGTCGGGAGTGAGCGTGAACACGGCCGCACCGGCGATCGGGCCGGCGATGCTGCCGAGCCCGCCGACGGCCGCCATTCCGAACAGGATGATCGACTGCTGCGCGCCGAAGCTCTCCGGAGCGATGTACCCGGCTCCCAGCGCGAGCACCACCCCGGCGGTGGCGGCGAGCGCCGACGAGTACGCGAAGGCGGCCAGCTTGGTCCGGCCCGGTGACACGCCCAGGGTCACCGACACGGTCTCGCTGCGCTTCACGAGCCGCAACGCGCGGCCGGCGTGCGAGTCGCTGTAGTTGCAGCTGAGCACGACGGCGATGAGGAGCACTGATGCGCACAGGTAGTAGTAGCCGGTGCCCTGGCTCAGGTTCACCGACCCCAGGGCCATCGCCGGGACCTGGAGCCCGGACGCCCCCTTCGTGATCGAGGCGAACGTCGTCCCGGACAGCACCGTGGTCACGGCGTAGGAGAGGAAGAACGTGCCGAGGACGAGTCCGAACGCGCGGAGCCGGATGAAGGGCAGGCCGATGATCGCGCTGATCGCGGTGACGAGTGCGACGGAGCAGACCGCCGCTGCCGCCGGCGGCATTTGCGCCTGGCCGGCGAGGATGGCGTAGCCGTAGGCGCCGAGGCCGACGAATCCGCAGTGGCCGAACGAAGGCTGGCCGAGGTAGCCGCTGAAGATGTCGAGGCCGATCGCCGCGATGGCCCAGGCCATCGTGGTGGCCATGAGGAACTGCAGCGTCGGGCTGATGGGCAGCAGTCCGGCGACGGCGAAGACCGCGACCAGGGCCAGGGCGGCGGGCCGGGTGTGCCTGCGCGCGAGTGGTGTCAGCATCAAGGGCCTCCTGAGAGGGCGTCAGAGACGCTCGGGGGTGGGTTCGCCGAACATGCCGTAGGGGCGCACCAGAAGGGTGAGGAGGAAGAGCCCGAAGACGGCGAGCAGTGAGAGGTCGGCATTGCCGTAGTAATGCACGAAGCCCTGCACGACGCCGACGGTGACCCCGCCGGCGAATGCGCCGCCGAGGCTGGTGAGGCCGCCGATCACGACGGCCGCGAATACGTACAGCAGGGACTCGTCCATCATCCCGGCCGAGACCAGGGTGGTCGGCGCGGCGAGGATGCCGACGACGGCGGCCAGGACGGCGGTGAGCGCCCACGACGCCGCTTCGAGGCGGCGGACGTTGGCGCCCAGCAGCCGCGCCGTCTCGCGGTCGGCGGCGACGCCGCGCAGCAGCAGCCCGGCGCGGGTGAACCGGAACGCCCACGCGAACGCGGCGGTCAGGATGAAGGCGATGGCCAGGACGCCCAGGTCGGCCACGGTGAGGCGCAGCGGCCCCAGGGTGAGCGCCCGGGCCGGGAAGAGCCGGGGGAAGGAGAACGGCTGCCCCTCCCCCAGGCCCTTGTCCGTGAGCGCGAACAACAGCAGGTAGAGCCCGAGCGTGCGCACCGTGAGGTTCGGCACCCCGGCATCGTCGCGGTACCGCATGACGACCGTGTAGATCACGGTTCCCAGGACGCCCAGGCCGACCAGGCCCAAAGTGATCGCCAGTGCGAGATTGAGATGGTGCCGGACGGCGAGCTCGTAGACGGCGACCGCGCCGAGGGTGGCGAGGCTCCCCGCCGCGAAGTTGGGGACTCCGGTCATCTTGAACAGGACGACGATGGCGAACCCGAGCATCCCGTAGAGCAGGCCGGTAGCGATCGCCGTCGTCAGTACATCCAGCATGGGTCGCCTCCTCGGGCGCGTGCGGTCACTACCTGTCCGTGCGGATCGGCAGTGTGCCCTTCACCGTGAAGCGGCCGTCCTTGAGACCGAGCAGGAACATGCTGCGCAATCCCATGTGGTCGCCGGCGGAGAATCCGACCGGCGGCAGCAGCGCGGAGACCTCGGCGCCGTGCATCGCCTCGAGCGCCTGCTTCAGCTTGGTCCGGGTCGGCTGCGCGCCCGCCTGCTCCATCGCCGCGACGAACACCTGCGCCGCGGCGCATCCGTAGAGGGCGAACGCGTCCGGAGCCGTCTTGGGCTTGTACTTGCGCAGCGCCGCCAGGCACTCGGCCGCCCGCGGGTCGTTGACCGGGACGGTGGGCGAGGCGGTCAGCAGCAGTTCGGCGGCCTTGGGGCTGAGTGCGTCGGCGAAGCTCTGGGAGGCCAGCACGGAGACGCCGAGGACGCCCTTCGCGGGCAGGTGACCGGCCGAGGCCATGGCGTTGAGCATCCGGGCCGCGTCCGGCGCGAGCACGGTGAGCATCAGATAGTCGGGCTTGGCGGCGGCGGCCTTGAGGGCGGCCTGCTGGAACGGCGCGTTCGCGGCGGGCAGCAGGGCCGAGTCCAGGAAGCGCGCCTCCGCCGCGGCGGTTCCCGCCTTCGCGCCGGCGACATCGTCCTCGTAGCCGGGGATCTGCGATGTCACCGCGTACACCGACCCCTTGCCCTCCTGCTTGAGCGCGAACGGGATGAGCGAGCGGGCCTGGTCGCTGTACAGCGGCAGCAGGGAGTAGACGTCCGGCTGCGTCGGCCGCACGAGCGCGGGAAGTGCGGCGTACGGGAACAGGTACGGCAGGCCGGTTCCCTTGAGGGTGGTGGCGATCGTCGCCGCGGTGACCGTGCCGCACCCCCCGAAGAGGGCGAACACGTTGTCCGAGCGCAGCGTCCGCACGTTGGCGGCCGCCCGGGGGGCTTGGTACCCGTCGTCGAGAACGGTGTTCGCGATCTTGCGGCCGTGCACCCCTCCGGATGCGTTGACCTGCGCGAACCATGCCTCGGCACCGGCGGAGGTCGGCAGGCAGACCGACGAGACGGGACCGGTGAGCGCGTTGGAGGTGCCGATGCGGATCTCGGTCTTGGTGATGCCGGCCGAGTCGCTCGCTCCGCCGCCGCCGTTCGAGGCGTCGACGCCGCATCCGGCGGCGGCCAGCGCCACCGCCGACAGCGCGGCCGTCACGGCGGTCCGCCGGTGGCGACGCGGCCGATCCGGCCGGCGCCCCGCCGCCCCGGTCATCGGGTCACCCCATGCGCCGCCAGGGCCTCGGCCTCGCTGTCCCAGTAGCTCTTGTCGTGCCAGCGGCTCGGGACCGGGGCCGTGCAGGTCTCCCCGTCGGCGACGAGCCGCGGAGCGTCGATCCCGTCGAGGATCAGGCCGGGCGTGTGCATCTCGATGAGCTCGCAGGAAGCGTCGGACCGGTTCCACGCCCAGTGCACCGCGTTCGGCGGAATGCGCAGGAAGTCGCCCGTCCGCAGGTGATAGGCGGTGTCCTCGATGAACACCCAGATCTCTCCGGACTGCACATAGTTGAGCTGCTCGCAGTCGTGGGCGTGCGGCTCGGAGTGGTAGCCGCCCGAACGAGCGGCGATCATCATGCTGGAGTTCTGGCCGAGGACCTGCTTGGTCCGCAGCTCGCCTCCGGCCACCTTCATCTCAACGACCTGTTCGTTGACCTGACTGGCTTCCGCGAAGAGCATCGCGTGTCCTTCCGAGGTGTACGGCCCGCGCCGTCGGGGTGGCTTCTCGGGTCCGCCCGGCGGTGGACGGAACCGGCGTCCTTCGCGGCTGGGCGGAAGGCAGGGGGTTCCCGTCGCGACGGCATCGCCATCGCGACAATGCCACCGATTGGGTGATTGGTGGATTGGCTCAACCAAAGAACCACTGCCGAGGCAGTCCTGTCAACACATCCGCGTGCACGACATGGACCGGCGCCGCGGAGACGGCGGCCGGCAAAAGATCACGGACGTCCGTCAAGCACGACCCGATTGCTCCTCATAGGCGGACATGACCGCCTCCAGGAGGCCGGGGAAGCGCTCTTGGAGATCGCTCTCCCGCAGGGTGGTCCAGCGGCGCGTGCCTTCCTCGCGCTGGCGGATGATTCCGGCCTCGCGCAGTACCCGGAAGTGGTGGGTGAGCGTGGAGGGGGCGACGTCCACGGGGAAGGTGCCGCAGGCGCGCTCGGGTGAGGCGCGCAAAGTCCGCACGATCGTCATCCGAGTGGGATCCGACAGCGCGTGCAGCACGTCCAGCACATCGAACTGGTCCGGATCCGGATGAAAGAGCGCCGCGCGGCGCCGCTGCGATCTCGGCATCTCCCCACCTCTCGTTCGACATCTATCGTACAAGCTATGTACGATGTTCGACGTACTACGAACATCGAAGGAGTTTGCCGTGGACGCCCTTGTCATGACCGAGCCCTCACACGGAACGGACCGCACCGAGGTCCGCGAGATTCGGACGCCACGACCGGGCCCGGGCGAGGTGACCATCGACGTCGGCTACGCCGGGATCAACTTCCTCGACGTCATGGCCCGCCGCGGCGACGCCGGCTATGCCGCCTCCTGGCCGTACACCCCGGGCTTGGAGGTGTCCGGCACCGTCCGGGAGATCGGCCCAGGCGTGTCGAGCCTGACCGCCGGGCAGCGGGTGGCCGCGTTCACCGGGGCCGGGGGCCTCGCCGAGGTGGTCCTGGTGGATGCCGCGTACGTGGTGCCGGTGCCGGACGAGGTCCCGGCCCGGCTCGCCGCGGCGGCTCCCCTTATGCTCACCGCCGCGCTGATCCTCCTGGAAGACGCCGCGGGCCTGCGACCGGACAGGACGGTTCTGGTCCATTCGGCGAGCGGCGGCATGGGCAACGCCTTCGCGCAACTCGTGCCCGTCCTCGGCGGAGGGCGGCTCATCGGCACGGTGGGCCGCCCGGAGAAGGCCGCATCGGCGCTCAAGAGCGGATACGACGTGGTCATCGCCCGCGACGGCGATCTGGTCAGGGCGATTCGGGAGGCCACCGACGGCGCGGGGGTGGACATCGTCCTGGACCCGCTGGGCACGGCCATGCTGGAGACCGATCTGGCGGTCACCGCGCCCGGCGGCCGGGTCGTGCTGTTCGGCAACGCGGAGGGCGGACAGCCGGGGCCGCTCCCCCCGGTGGGGCGGCTGATCGGCGGGAACCTCTCGATCGGCGGGTTCAGCATCAGGGGCCTGTGGGCCTCGGCGCCAGGCCGCGCGTCCGCCGGACTGCTCCGCGCCCTCACGCTGCTCGCCGATGGCCGTTTGAACCTCGCGATCAATGAGGTCGAGTCCCTCGCCGACGTCCCCGCCGTCCACCAGTCGCTCGCCGAAGGCCGCGGCGAGGGCAAGTACGTCGTTCGCCTCCGGGGTGAACGCGCCGGAGGATGACATCCGGCGGTCAGGCCAAAGCGCCGCCGCGAATGTTTCCCCGCATTGAGGTCCCGGGCCGGTGCGGGTTCGGTCGCCGGGGCACTGGTCCTTGACATCAGCGCCCCGGCAGTGGTTGATTGGATGAACCAACCATCCAACTGGAGTCGCGGTGACAGAGATCTTCAGGGCGGTGGAGCGTCCTCGCTCAGCGGCGTCCGGGGTCGAGCAGCACCTCAAGGAACTGATACACGCGGGCCGTTTGGCAGCCGGGGACCGCCTCCCGCCCGAACGCCAGCTCGCCGAACGCCTCGGGGTGAATCGCTCGACGCTGCGCAGCGCACTGCAGTCGCTCGCCGAACAGGGGATACTGAGCGGCCGCCAGGGCGCCGGATGGGTCATCCAGCCGTCCGGTGAGATAGTGGCCGCCAACCTCGCCACCTATCTCAGCCTGGAGGACGTCACATTCGATCAATTGTTTGAAGCCCGTCGCGCCGTGGAGCCGCCGATCGCGGCGAGCGCGGCACGGCACCGGACGGACGAGCAGATCACGGCGCTCCGCGCATGTATCACCGCCATGCAGTCGACCACCGACAGCGAGTCCTATCTCCAGGCCGACTCCGACTTCCACGCGCTCCTCGCGGTCGCCTCGCACAATCCGGTGTTCTCCGTGCTGATCACCCCGACGCTGAGCTTGCTGGAAGACGTGCGCCGCCGCCTTGTGGCAGAGCAGCGCGTCATCAGCGCCAGCCATCGGGAGCACCAGCAGATCCTCGACGCCGTCGAAAGCCAGGACCCCGAGGCGGCCCATCGCGCGATGCTCGGCCACATCGATCGATTCGTGGACAGCAGCAACACGATCATGCGCGACGACCCCGCCCGCTGACCGCCGCACGGCGGCAAGGATCGCGGTGGCGCTCGCGGGCCATGGCGAGCGTCGGGCGGGCCGCGGCGATCGTCCCGCGTTCCTCCGCTGGGGAACGGGGGCATCCGGTCGGCGTCGTCCGGCTCGGCCCGGAGCCGACCCGGGCGCCGTCGCCGGTCCGGCCTGCCGGACGCCGGCCCGGCCTCGCCCTGGCGCGCCGCCCGGAGCTGATCTCATTCCGCCGCTTGAGGCCCATCGCCGGCCACGGTGACGAGCGTCTTGCCGATCCCGGTTCGCCGTTCGACGGCCCTGTGAGCGGCGGCGATGTCGAGGAGCCGATACCGGGCGGCGATCGGGTGAGTGAGCGCGCCGCGAAGCAGCAGACTGGTGACATCGTCGATCGCCGAGCGCATCGCCTGCGCCGGCATGGCGAAGACGAGAACCGTACGGATCGTGACGCAGCGGCGCATGAACGAGTAGAAGGGGAAAGCCGGCTCCGGAACGGCGTCGGAGGCATAGGTCGCGATGGTCCCGCCGGTGGCGATGATGGCCTCGGTGAGCGAAAGGTTGGCGCCGAAGGCCACATCGACGACCCGATCCACACGACGGCCTCCCGTGAAGCCCAGGATCGCTTCAACGGCGTCAGGCCGCCTGTGGTCCACAACGTGATCGGCGCCGGAACGCCGCGCGGCCTCCTGCTTTTCCGGGGCACCGGCGGTGGCGATCACCGTGGCGCCACCCCATCTGGCGAGTTCGATGGCGTAGTGCGAGACCGCGCCCGCTCCCCCGGTGACCAGCACGGTCAGGCCATCGACGGGGCCGTCGGCGAAGACGCAGCGGTGTGCGGTCAGCGCCGGCACGCCCAGGCACGCTCCCGCTTCGAACGGCGTGTTCGACGGCATGCCGATCGCCTGAGCGGCGGGCACCACGACGAACTCGGCGGCGGTGCCAAAGGGCCGCTCGTGGTTGGCCGAATGCACCCAGACCCGCTGGCCGATCCGCTCGGCCGGTACGCCGGCTCCGACCCGGTCGATGACCCCGGCTCCGTCGTCACCGGGGATGACCCGGGGCGTTCGGATGGCACGCCCGCCGACTCCGGCCCGCCGCTTGACGTCAGCCGGGTTGACCCCGGCCACTTCGATCCTGACGCGCACCTCGCCGGGTCCGGGCTCGGGGTCGGGCATCTCGCCGACGACCAGTACTTCATCGGCCATGCCGTTGCGGTCGTACCATGCGGCTTTCACGCGGGACCTCCATTTTTCAGCTCGGGCCTGCTCGCCGGCACGACCACGCTTATTGGCCCATTGGTTCAACCAATCCACCATAGTGCGGGAGACACGTCAAGTGACGCCTGCGCGCCGGACCGGCCTCTGGCGTGCACGACCAGCGCCTTGGAAAGGACGCGCGGCGGGTCGCGGCGTCATCGCACCTCCTGCGCTTCGGGTCCGCTGGAACCGGCGCGCACGCGCCGCGCGGGCCGTCCCGGCCGCCACCAGGCCGCCCGGCCGAGGACGGCCAGCACCGCAGGGACGAGCACGAGCATCGCCAGCACCGCATACAGAGCGATAGCGGTCGCCAGCCCGAAGCCGAAGAGGTTGACGACCCGCTGGTCGTTGAAGACGAACGAGGTGAAGACGACCACCATCACCGAGGCCGCCGCGAGGATGACCCGTGAGGTGGACGCCACCCCTTCGATCACCGCGCGCCTGGCATCCCCGTCCCGGCGGAACTCCTCGTGGATCCGGCCGAGCAGGAAGACCGCGTAGTCGGTGGAAAGGCCGAACAGCACCGCGAACAGCATGACCGGGGCGAACGACTCCACCGGGCCGGGCTGCGCGCCGATCAGCCCCGCCGGCCACCAGCCCCACTGGAACACCGCGACCACGGGCCCGTAGGCGGCGCCCGCGGCGAGCAGGTTCATCAGCACCGCGATGACGGGCACGGCGAGCGATCTGAACTCGGCCAGGAGCAGCAGGAACGCCAGGCCGGCGACGAGCAGCACGAACCAGCCCATCCTGGCGCCGAGCCGGTCGGCCAGGTCGATGCCGGTCGCGGTGGCCCCGCCGATGTGCGCCTCGGCGCCGGGCGCCGCGTCCGGCAGGACGTCCGAGCGCAGCGTGTGCACCAGGTCCTCGGTGGCGGCCGAGTCGGGCGCCCCCTCCGGGATCACCGTCAGCACCGCCGTGCGGCCCTGCGGGTCGGGCCGCGGCGGGAGCACGTCCCGCACGCCGCCGGTCTGCGCGATGGCGTCCCGCACGGCCATCGCCCGCTGCGGTGCGCGGCCGTGTCGCCCGTAGTCGACGGTGACGAGCAGCGGCCCCGTCCAGCCGGGCCCGAAGGCCGCGTCGACCATCTCGTACGCCTGCCGCTGCGTGGAGCCGGGCGGCTGCGAACCGCCGTCGGCGGTGCCGAGCCGCAGCGACCCGAGCGGCAGCCCCAGCAGCACGAACGCGCCGACGGCGAACACGATCGCGGCCCACCGGAACCGGACCACCGCGCGGGCCGAGCCGCTCGCGGCGCCGTGCGGCGGCCTGCGGCGGCCGATGCGCAGCCGGTCCAGGTTGCGGCCGAACGCCCCCAGCAGCGCGGGCAGCAGCGTCACCGAGGCGAGCAGCGTGAGCGCGACCGTGATCGCGCTGGCCAGCCCGAGCGCCGCGACGAACGGGACGCCGATCGAGTACAGGCTGAGGATGGCGACGATCACGGTGGTGCCGGCGACCAGCACCGAACGCCCCGCCGTGCCCATCGCGGCGGCGATCGCGTCCGCCGGGGCGAGGCCGCGCGCCATCTCCTCGCGATGCCGGGTGACGACCAGCAGGGCGTAGTCGATCCCCACCCCCAAGCCGATCATGGCCGCGACCACCGGCCCGGACGTCCCGATGGTCAGCACGCCGGACAGCATCGTGATCAGCGACAGCCCGGCGCCCACGCCGGCCAGTGCGGTGACGATGGGGACCAGCATCGCCGCGAGCGACCCGAACGCGAGCAGCAGCACCAGGACCGCCGCGACCAGGCCGTAGACCTCCTGCCCGGACGGCCCCGTCTCGGCCTGCACCGCCGGACCGCCGAAGGCGACCTCGACGCCCGGCCCGCGCACGGGGTCGAACGCCGCCTGCGCCTTCTGCACCGACTCCCGGGGGATGTCCTTGGCGCGCTCTGTGAACTGGACGCTCGCGATCGCGGTCCGGCCGTCCGCGGACACCATGTGCCGGGCCGGCCCGAACGGCGACTGGGCCGACGCCACGTCCGGCTGGGCGCGGACGTCGGACACCGCCGCCTGCACCTTCCCCTGGACGTCGGGCGAGATCGCGCCGCGCTCGCTGTGGACCACGACCTGCATGCCGTCCCCGGCCATGTCGGGGTAGCGCGCCCGGAGTGTGTCGTAGGCGGACTGCGAGTCGGTCCCGGCCAGGGTGAGGTCGTTGCTGAACGACTCCCCCGCGGCGCGAACGCCCGCCATCGCGCCGACGACCAGCAGAGCCCACGCGGCCAGCACCCACCACCGGTGCCTGGCCGAGAAACGGCCGAGAGCGGAGAGCACGCCACCACCTCCTACGGAGAAGACACATGTTTAAACGCATGTTACACAGAAGTGTAGACACGTGTTCCACCCCGCGGTGTGGCGTAGATTCATAGCCGGACGCGCATCCCGACCCGGAGGAGCAGATGACGGTACGGTCGCCCGGCTTCCGCCGGCCCCGTCAGGACGGACGACGGCGCGTCCGCGCCCAGCTGCTCGACACCGCGCTGCGGCTCTTCAGCGAGCACGGCTACATCGGCGTCCGGGTGGAGGACATCGCCAAGGAGGCCGGGGTCTCCCGGGCGACCTTCTACAAGCACTTCGCCGAACGCGAGGAGATCCTGGCCGAACTGTTCGACCGGCTCGTCCAGGACGACCCCCTGCCCACCCCGCCCGGGCCGGACACCGAGGCGCTGCCGCGCGTTCGCGAGCTCCTCACCGCCGCGGCCGCCCGGATGGTCTCCGACGAGCAGCTGGCGAGGTTCGTCTACACGCTCCCGATCCGGCACGCCGCACTGCTGGGCGAGGGCGCCCGCCCGCCCGTCATGGAGCAGGTGGAACAGCTGGTCGAGCGGGGCGGCGCGGCGGGCGCCGTCCGGACCGACGTCCCGCCGGCCCTCATCACCGCACAGATCGCCCGCACCTTCGAGGCCGCGATGCGCGACTGGGCCGAGCACCGCGCGGAGAGCGCGACCGACCACCTGTCCCTGCTGCTGGACCTGACGTTCCACGGCCTGGCCCCGGCCTGATCCCGCGTCCGCCGCGCAGGGGGCCGGCCGAGCCCTGAGCGGTGCGGCCTCACTGCCGGGCGTCGATTCGGACGGCGATAAATCACCTTATTGTTCTGACTAAAGTTGTGAAGCGCTGTAATGCTCTAAACGCTATACACTCCTGACTTCCGGCGTTAACTTCGATATCCCTCCCTGCTCGCGGCAAAGGGGTCCTCTGGAGTCGACGCTCCCTCGGATCCGTTCGCCGCGGCCGGCCAAGGCAGGGGCCTGGAAGGGGACCGGGTCGCAGGCGACTCCCCAGCACCCGCCTGCGGCCCGGGGGCCTGCCCCAGCCGAGTTGTGGGGGCTCGTGAATGCTCCCTGTCCGGGATGAGCGCCGCGGCCGACGCACTGCGACACGGCCTGGCCCGCTGAGGGCCGGGCGGCCCGGGCCCACGCCCGGCCCGCCCGGCACCACGTGCGGTCTCAGCGTCGGGCGATGGCGGCGATCTCGACCACGAGTCCCGGAATCGCCAGCCCGGTCACTCCGAGCGCGGTCCACGCGGGGTACGGCTCACCGATGAAGTCGTCCTTCACCTTCGGGAACCAGTCGAGCATGGACTCGACGTCACCGACATGGTGACTGGTCAGGCTGACGATGTCGCCGAAGCCGAGACCGGCCTCCGCCAGGACCTCCCCCATTGCGTTGAACGCGTTCCTCGCCTGCTCGGCGGGGTCCTCCGGAGCCTCTCCGTTCTCGTCGAGCCCGATCTGCCCGGAGATGAACAGGAACCCGCCCGCGTCGAAGCCGGGCGAGTAGTGGTATTCGGTGTAGTTCTCCTGCATCGACGCGGGCACGATGGGCCGCCCGCGGTCACGTGACCGGGTCATCGTCTCCTCCTCCTGCCGTCGCCGGGTCCGCATCTCACGCCAGGCGGCCCAGCACGTCGGTCGCCGCGATCTTGCCCGCGCGCAGCGCGCCCTCGATGTAGCCGGACCACATCGGCGCCGCCTCGGTGCCGGCGAAGTGGATGCGCCCGGCGGGCTCGCGCAGGGCCGAGCCCGCGCTGCTCAGCAGCCCCGTGGGCATGAAGGTGACCGGCGCCCCGCCGGTCCAGGGCTGGAGGGTCCAGTCGGTCTCGTGCACCCAGCGGACGTCCCGCGCCTTCTCCCCGAAGTTTGTTCACCAGGATCTCGATGAACCGCTTCTCGCGCTCCTCGGGCGAGTAGGAGTGCCAGACGTCGAGATGCCTGCCGCCGATGAACCCCACGATCGTCGCCAGCGAGTCGCTGGGCTTGCTCCCGTCGAACACCCAGAACGCGAGGTCCCCGCACTCGAAGACCGCTCCCGAGTGCCCGCGCTCCTGCCAGAACGGCTCGTCGTAGCGGACCTGGTACTTCGAGAGCCGCCCCATCGGGGCTCTCGCCTGCAGCTGGGCGCGCTTGGCGGGCAGGGGCGGATCGAAGACCACACGGGAACCCGCGCTGGGCGGGGTCGCGAGGATGGCGTACTTCGCCGTCAGCCTGCGGTCGCCCGAGTAGACGGCGACGCCCGAACGGCCCTGCTCGATCCTGGTCACCGGCCAGTTCAGGTGGACGTCGTCGCCGAGCCGCTCCGCGATCAGCTCGGTCACCTGCCCCATCCCGCCGACGAACCAGGCGACCTGGGCGCCGCTGCGGGTCCCGATGAGCGACTCGATGCCTTCCCCCTGGTGGACGAAGTAGGCCCAGTAGGCCATCGACACCTCGGTCGTGTTCGCGCCGTTCAGGATGTTGACCATGACCTCGTGGATCAGGCGCGCCTCAGTGCTGTGCACGTTCTGGTCCAGCCACTGCGCGACCGTCATGCCGTCCAGCTCGGCGACGTGCTCTGACGCCCAGGGCGCCGCCCAGCCCAGGCGAGCGCCGGCGTCGTCCAGCAGCTTGAAGGACTTGGCCAGTTCCTCGGCCCAGCCGGCACCGGAAGGCGGCTGGTCCTCCTCACCGACGACCACATCCCCGTTGAAGACGAAGAGGTCGTTGCCCGGTTTGACGGACGAGACCGTTTCGAGGCCGAGTTCGGCGCCGAGTTCCGGCAGGAGAACGTGCGTCTCGCCGATCCACTGGCCTCCGTAGTCGATCGCCCCGCCGGGGGCGTCGGTCTTGCTCGACCACGTCCGGCCGCCGACCCGGTCCTTGGCCTCGACGAGTTTGACCTTGACGCCCTGGTCATTCAGCAGCTTCGCCGCATAGGAGCCGGAAGGCCCGGCCCCGATCACGATGACATCGGCGTCAGTTGGGCTTTTCATGAGCACTCCTTGATGACGGGTGATTGCATGAACCGGCCCATCCGGCTCTTTTTCCGAGCCGAGCAGGCGAACGCTGTGGCTACCTACCTTGTGACCTTTGCCGCGCCGCCGGGTGTCCCGTTTTGGAACACGAGGCCCGTCCGGCTCGCCGGCGGCCGGCTAGTCCGCCGGCGCCTTTTCCGGCGCCGGCGATGAACCCCCGCCGGGGCGCACGACCCAGGAGGTGATCGCCCCGATCACCGGGAATGCGATCATCAGGCTGATCACGATGGCCGAGCCGGTCGCCGACCCCGTGATGATCTCGATGTTCGAGAACGACAGGCTCAGCACCCAGATCAGCGCGATCAGGGCACCGATGGGCGCGACCGTGGTCGTGAACGCCGACGCGCGGGACCGCTGCCGCCGCAGGTAGAAGACCGCCGACAGCGAGGCCAGGCTCATGAGGCTGATCACGGCGAAGCCGAGGATCCCCACGAGGGGCGCGAACACCTGGGTGGCGGGGTCCAGGCCGATGACGGCGACGACCGCCAGCGCGACGAACACGAGGCCGGACAGCACCGCGGACGCGGTCGAGGGCACCCGGTACCTGTGGTGGATCCGGCCGACGCGCTGCGGGAGCACCCCCGCGCGGCTCATCGTCATCTGGTAGCGGTTCACCACGTTGTGGAACGACAGGGCGCAAGCGAAGATGCTGCCCAGCAGGAGCACGTTGATCACGTCCGCGAACCACGTGCCCACGTACCCGTTCGCCAGGCCGAACACCACCCCGCTGGGGTCGGAGCCGATCGTTCCCACGACGTCGTCGGCGCCGGCGCCGAGCACGATGCTCCACGCGGTGAAGGCGTAAAGGGTTCCGATGAGGAGGATCGCGAGGTAGGTGGCCCGAGGGATCGTCCGCTCCGGGTCGCGGGCCTCCTGCCGGAAGACGGCGGTGGCTTCGAAACCGATGAAGCAGAGCGCGGCCCACATGATCCCGGTCGCCGGCGATCCGTCGGTGAACGCCTGCTTCGGCGACAGCGGGCTCAGGCTGACGCCGTCCGCGCCGCCCTGCACCAGGATGGCCATGGAGAGGATGAGGATGACCACCGCCTCCAGCGCCAGCAGGACGGCCAGGACCTTCGAGCTGAGCTCGATCTCGCGATACCCGAGGAACATGAGCACGGCCCAGCAGAGGATCGACCAGAGCCACCACGGGGAGTCGTCCCACGGTGTGAAGCTGGCGGCCAGTTGGCTCGCGAAGGGGCCCGCGTACGTGGTCAGGGCGAGCACGGTCAAGGCGTAGGCGCCGAGCGCGAGCATCGCCGCGGCGTTGCCCACCGTCCGGCCGAGCCCGGCCTCGATGTAGGAGTAGAACGCGCCGGCGTTCTGCACGGTCTTGCTCATGGCGGTGTATGCCACGCTGAACAGTCCGAGAACGGCTACCGCCACGAGGAAGTAGAGCGGCGCCGCCGAGTTCTCCGAGAACAGAATGGACAGGGGAAGGACCCCCGTCGTCGCGGTCAGGGGCGCGGCGGCCGCGAGGACCATGAAGATGATCGCGCCGGTGCCGAGGCTGCGCTTCAGGGCATGGCGCCCGGAACTGTCCGGTCCGGCTCCCGCTCTTTGATCCACCAACTCGCCGGGCGCTGGTGAGTGCTCCATTTTCCGCCTCCGCTCGAAGTTTCCCGGTTCGTTCCGGATATCATTGAACGGACCGTTGATTCACGTCCAATACCAAAAGGGACGCGATTGTTGCGCGACGGAAAACAGTTAAGGCGGCACGCCGGCAATGGTCACCGCAGCATGCAGCAGCGGTATCCCGTTGGCCCGTGGAATTCCACCGCCTACGGGATAGCGCTGCCCTCAGGCCCTATTTCACAGAACTCGGTGAATTCACCGTGTCAGTGCGACCGTGCCTTGCTATCGCGTTCGCACCAGTTTCTTGTTCGCGAACTCGTCGAGCCCGAACCTGCCGAGTTCCCGGCCGATCCCGGAGTTCTTCACGCCACCGAAGGGAAGCTCGGGCGCGCTCTTGATGGTCGTGTTGATGCCGACCATGCCGACGTCGAGCTGGTCCGCAACATGAGCGGCCCGGGCCTCGTCGCGGCCGAACACCGCACCGCCGAGGCCGTAGGGCGAGTCGTTGGCGATGCGTACCGCGTCCTCGGCCGAGGCCGCGCGGTAGATGACCGCGACGGGGCCGAAGAGCTCCTCGTGGTAAGCGCGCATGGTGGTGTCGACACCGGACAGGACCGTGGCCGGGTAGAAGGCTCCCGGCCCGTCGGGGACGACCCCGCCGAGGTGGACCGCGGCTCCCTTGGCCACGGCGTCCTCCACCTGCGCGACGAGGTCGGCCCGTGCGGCCAGGGACGACATCGGCCCGAGCTTGGTCGTCTCTTCGCGGGGGTCGCCGGCCGCCCACTCCTGCGCGCGGGCCAGGAACGCTCCGAGGAAGTCGTCCCAGACCGCGTCCTCGACGATGAGCCGCTTGGAGGAGGTGCACGCCTGCCCCGCGTTGGCGAAGCGCCCGGTCGCGGCGTCGCGGGCGGCGAGATCGACGTCGGCGTCGGCGAGGACGATGAACGCGTCGGAGCCGCCCAGCTCCAGGACGCTCTTCTTGAGGTTGGCGCCGGCGACGCCGCCCACCGCCCGGCCGGCGCGTTCGGAGCCGGTCAGGGACACCCCCTGGAGGAAGGGGTGCGCGATCATCCGGGCGATCTGGTCGTTGGAGGCGAAGACGTTCTGGTAGACGCCGTCGGGGCACCCCGCCCCCGTGATGAGGTCCGCGATGCGCAGTGCCTCCTGCGGGCAGTTCCCCGCGTGCTTGAGCAGGATCGTGTTGCCCAGCAGGAGGTTCGGGGCGACGAAGCGGGCCACCTGGTAGTAGGGGTAGTTCCACGGCATGATGCCGAGCAGCGCGCCGATGGGCTCGGTGCGGACCACCGCCCTGCCCGGGCCGGCGACGTCGAGTTCCTCGTCGGCGAGGAGGGCCGGCCCGTTGACGGCGTAGTACTCGTAGATGGACGCCGCGAGCGCCACCTCTCCCCTGGCTTGGGCGACGGGCTTGCCCATCTCCAGGGTCATCAGGGCTGCGAGCTCGTCGGAGTGCTCGCGGTGGCCGTCGGCGATGCGCTGCAGGAGCGCCGCCCGGTCGGCGACACCGGTCCGCCGCCATGTCCCGAACGCCGTGTGGGCTCTCTCCACTGAGCGCTCCGCCTCGGCGTCGGACATCGTGTCGAACTCCTTGACCAGTACCCCGGTGGTGGGGTCGACGGTCGCGTATCCGGCCATTTCATTCGCCTTTCAGAACGATGCGGCCGGCCACTCCGCCTGCTGCGAGCCGGTCGAGGGAGTCGGTGACGCCCTTGAGGCTGAGCTCCCCGTCGATGACCGGGATCCGCGGGACGGCACCCCGCTTCGCCAGGTCCAGCACCTCGCCGAGCTCCGGCAGCGTCCCGACGAAGCTGCCCTGGACCGTGACCATCTTCAGCGCCAGCAGGGCCGTCGGGATCGTGAGCTCGCCGCCGAAGAGCCCGACCTGGACCATGGTCCCGCCCTTGGCGAGCACGTCAAAGCCCGCCGGCGCCGTCAGCTCGTTGTTGACGAAGTCGATGACGGCCGCCACGGGCCCTCCGGTCGCGGCGAGCACGGCACCGGCCAGGTCGTCGCCCGTGGCGGCCACCGTCATCGAGGCGCCCAGGTCGCGGGCCACCGCCAGGTTCGCCTCCACCCTGTCCACGGCGCAGACCGCGCGATGGCCGAGCGCGCGGAGCGTGGCGACCGCCGTCAGCCCGACGCCTCCCGCGCCGGTGACCACGACGGGGGCGTCGGGCGGGAGCGGCAGGACCTTGGAGACGGCGCCGTACGCGGTGAGGCCCGAGCACGCCATGATGGCGGCCCAGCTGGGGTCGAGGTCGCCGATGTCGAGCAGGTACCGGGGGTGCGGTACCAGGATGTGGTCGGCGTAGCCGCCCGGCCGCGCGACCCCGAGGTTGCGCCCCCGGGGGCACGCGTTCTCGCGCCCGGCGAGGCAGGCACCGCACTCACCGCACCCGATCCACGGATAGACCAGCCGGGTGCCGCCGGTCTCCACGCCTCCGGCGTCCGGCCCTGCGGCCTCGACGACGCCGACGACCTCGTGGCCCATGGTGAGCGGATAGGGAATGCCCCGGTCGGTCAGCCGCAGCTTCCCGCGCCGTCCGAGGTCGTAGTAGCCGGCCCGGAGATGGGTGTCGGTGTGGCAGACCCCGGAGCGGGCAGGGACTCGTCCCCGCCGGCGTTCACGTAGAGGCGCGGGAAGCCCGCGTAGTCGGCGTAGAGCGGGTTGGCGAGCGGAGCCTTGGGGCTCGTCCGGTCGCCGAGGACGCCGGAGATCATGCCCTCGAGCAGCGGCACGGTGATCAGCGCGTCCGTGGCGTCGTTGGTCTGCAGGGTCTTGCCGGCGTTCTCCATGTCGAGCCACGGCGAGAACGCGATCACGCCGCCGGGCAGCGGCTTGCCGCGCTCCTTCAGGGCCAGGGCCGCCGCCACGGCCAGGTTGCCGCCGGCCGAGTCGCCGATCGTGGTGATGTCCGCCGGCGCGACGCCCTTGTCGGTGAGGGCGAGGAAGGCCGACACGGCGTCCTCCAGGCCGGCGGGGTGCGGGTGCTCGGGCGCCCGCCGGTAGTCCAGGACGAAGGCGGTGACGCCCAGGGCCTTCGCCACGTGGCCCGCGAGCTTGCGGTGGCTGGAGGCCGACCCGACGGCGAACCCGCCGCCGTGGGTGTAGAGGAGGACCTTCGAGGAGTCGGCGCCGAGGGGGCGGCACCAGATGCCGGGCACGCCGCCGACCGTCTCCTCGGCGTAGGTCACGTCCTCGGGTTCCCTGGTGGGCTGGTGCCACTCGTCGAAGATGCTGCGGAACAGCCGCATCGTCAGGTCGGACGTCCCGGCGAGGATCTGGGACCAGTCGGTGTACAGGTCCTTGAGCGGGTCGTGCGGGACGGCAGGCGACGGAACGTTCATCGTGCACTCCTTGGGCGAGCCCGGATCGTGTCGGGCGGCTCCGGCGGCGGGCAGGGTCGCGCTCCTCCGGAGCTGGGGTGATGGGCGACACGCTAGGTTCGCGGTTCGCATTCGATGTGTTCCGTTTCGGAACACCGCCGCTCCCGGGCCTCCGGACGGGAGGAAGGCCGGCGGCGCACGGCGACTCACGCGCGATTGATACCGCTGCGGTATCGGTCCAGGCCCGAATGGTCTAAATGGTGGGTGTCCTAACCGTCGCAGTCGTGTGACATTCGTTACATACTGGAGTGCCAGTCGAAGCACCGGGAGACTGCGATGACCCTCTCGCGCCGCGGTCCCATGGGAGCGGACGAGATCCGCTCCGCCAAGGAGACCCTCATCTCACTCGGGCTCAGGAGGAGCGGCGAGCGGCCGGCGCGGACGCGGCTGCCCCGCGAGATCGACCGGAGCTGGCGCCGCTCGATCAGCGCCGGCGCCGCCCGGAAGGCGGGCTCCTTCCACTACGTCAACGAGTTCGACGCCGACAGCCGGCTGATCCGCGCCGCGCGGCCTGTGCTCGACCGGCTCGAGACGATGCTGCAGGGCATGAACACCGCGATCTTCCTGGCCGACCGCACGGGCCAGATCGTCGCCCGCCGGGTGGCCGGGCGCAGCGAGCGGGCGAGGTTCGACAACGCCTGCGCCGCCGAGGGGTTCGACTTCTCGGAGGAGAGCATCGGCACGAACGGGCTCGGCACCGCCATGCAGGAGGCGGGCCCGGTCTTCGTGCGGGGGCCGAAGCACTTCAACGAGGCTCTGGAGGGCCTCGCCTGCGCGGGTACGGGCATCCGGCATCCGGTCACGGGGCGGATGGTGGGCTCGCTGTCCCTGGCCGCGCCGGCGGACGCGGCGGAGACGATGATGCTGGCGGTCGCCCGCGAGGGCGTCCGGCAGATCGTCGACAACCTGAGCGCGAGCGCCGGACGGCGCGAGGCCGCCCTCGGGCGCAGCTACCGGCGGCACAGGGACAAGGGCCCGGTGATCGTGCTCAACAGCGACACCGTGATGACCAACGTCACCGGCCTGTCGTTCCTGAACGTCGAGAGCCACGCGCACCTGTGGGAGTCGCTGCTCTCCCAGGACTGGTCCCGCGGGCCGCGCGTCCTGGACCTGGACCTCCAGGCCCTGCAGGCGCGAGTCCTGGCCCACCGGCTCGATGATCTCGACGACCTCGGCGGCGAGCCCGCCTTCGCCGTGGAGATCCTGGACCGGCGGCGCCCCGGCGCGGCCCGGCGCGGGGCCGCCGCCCCGCCGTCCCACGGCCCGTTCGTCGCCCAGCTGCAGCGCGCGGCCGGGCGGGGCACCGCGCCGCTGTCCGTCCTCGGACCGAGCGGCTCGGGCAAGCTGCACGTCGCCCTCGCGTGGCTCCGCTCGGCCGGCCATCCCGAGCCGCTGGTGCTGGACGCCGGCGACCTCGGGGATCGCCCGTCGTGGCGGCGGGAGGCGCGGGCCGTCCTGGACGCCGGGGGCGCGGTGGTCCTGCGTCGCCTCGAAGACCTCCCGGTGAGCCAGGTCAACGCCGTGAAGGCGCTCGGCGAGCGGGTGTCGGACGCCCGCGGCGCCCCCTCCGCCGCCGGCGCGGACCTCCCGCGCGGCGGGCCGCGGGCGCGGCTGGTGATCACCGCCGACCCGCGGCGGTGCTCCGAAGCTGCTTCGGGCGCGCTCTCGCAGGTCGTGACCGGCGCCGAGCTGCCCCCGCTGGCGAGCCGGGGCCGGGAGATCCCGGTGCTGGTGGAGGCGCTCCTGGAGCGGATCGAGCCCGCCCGCCGCCCGGTGCTGTCCGCGGCCACCATGCAGGTGCTGCTGAGGTGGGACTGGCCGGGCAACGTCGCGGAACTCAGGTACCTGATCGAGGACCTCGCCCGGGAGCACCCGGGCCGGTCCGTGAGCCCCTACCACCTGCCCGAGCGCATGTGGGACGCGGCGAACCGGCGCGCCCTGACCCGGATCGAGGCGGCCGAGCGGGCCGAGATCGTCGCGGCGCTGCGCCAGACCGGCGGCAACCGGTCCCGGACCGCCGCCCTCCTCGGGATCGGCCGCACCACCCTGTACCGCAAGCTGCGTGCGCTGGGCATCGAGGAGGACGCCCTGCTGCCGCCGCCCGCCCGGCACGGCGGGGGATGATCCGGCGGCCGCCGGTCACTCCAGCGCGGCCAGCCGGCGGCGGACGGCGTGCAGCGCGGGATCGGTCTCGCTGCGCCGCCACGCCATGCGCAGGTGCACGTCCGGCGCCTCGTCCGCGATCGGGACGAAGGCCAGGTGCGGATCGCCGGCGTTCGCGGCCACGGACGCCAGGGTGAGGTGGCACCCCACTTCCGCGCTCACCAGCGCCAGGGCCGTCTGCGTGTCCGGCGCGATCTGCGCGATCTCGGGGTAGAACCCGCTCTCCTCGGCCAGCCGGCGGAGCCGTTCCGTCAGCACCGAGCCCTCCAGCGGCGACAGCGAGACGAACTGCTCCCCCGCAAGGTCGGCCACGGCCACGGTTTCCCTGCGGGCGAGGGGGTGGGCGGCGGGCAGCGCGAGCACGAGGGAGTCCTTCATCACCACTTCGGCCTGCACGTCCGCCGGCACGACGTCCCAGCGTCCGAGCGCCAGGTCGGTGTCGCCCTGCTGCAGCTTCTTCATCGCCGGCTGGGCGAACTGCTGGCTGGTGAGCTCCAGCCGGATCCCGGGGCGCTGCGACCGTACGGCGCGGGCCAGGCGCGCCACCAGGCGGTGGGTCGACACTCCGGCGAACGCGATCCGCACGACTCCGCTCTCCCCCCTGGCCGCGGATCTCACCGCGGCCTCGGCGCGCCGCGTCGCGTCGAGGACCTCCGCCGCGGGCGCCAGCAGGGCCCGGCCGCTCGCCGTGAGCTCCACCCGCCGGGTGTTGCGGTCGAACAACGTGGTGCCGAGCTCGCGCTCGAGCTGCTTGATGGTCCGGCTCAACGGCGGCTGTGCGATGTGCAGCCGCTCGGCCGCTCGCCCGAAGTGCAGTTCCTCGGCCACGACGAGGAAGGACCGCAGCTGTCCGATGTCCATGTCATCTCCCGTACGACCAGGATATATGTTGCATCAGTATCACTGACGGATCGACTTTGTATTGGACTGAATGAAATCTGGTGGCCCAGAGTGGCCCCATGTACACCGGCAACCCCGACGTCCCTGATGACGTCTTCGCTGACGTCCTCAAACAGGTCTCCGAGTTCGTGCGAACCCGGGTCGTCCCCCGGGAGCGCGAGATCATGGAGTCCGACGCGATCCCCGGCGACCTGCGGGCGCAGATCGCCGGCATGGGCCTGTTCGGCTACGCGATCCCCCAGGAGTGGGGCGGGCTCGGCCTGGACCTCGTCCAGGACGTCGAGCTCGCCATGCAGTTCGGGTACACCTCGCTCGCCGTGCGCTCCATGTTCGGCACCAACAACGGCATCGCGGGACAGGTGCTGGTCGCCTTCGGCACCCGGGAGCAGAAGGAGCGGTGGCTGCCGGACATGGCCGCCGGGAGGGTCGTGGCGTCCTTCGCCCTGACCGAACCGGGCGCCGGGTCGAACCCGGCCAGGCTGCGCACCACGGCCGCCGCGGACGGCGACGGCTGGGTGATCGACGGGGCCAAGCAGTTCATCACCAACGCCCCGGACGCCGACCTCTTCGTGGTCTTCGCGCGCCTGCGGCCCGCGCCCGAGAAGGGCTCCGGCATCGCGGTGCTCCTGGTCCCCGCCGGCGTCCCGGGCGTCGAGGTCGGCGCCAAGGACGCCAAGATGGGCCAGGAGGGGTCCAGCACCGCCGAGGTCTTCTTCCGCGGCGTCCGGGTCGGCCCGGAGGCGCTCGTCGGCGGGGACGGCGAGGACGGCTACCGGGCGGCCATGACGTCGCTGGCGCGCGGCCGGGTCCACATCGCCGCGCTCGCCGTCGGCTGCGCCCAGCGCGCCCTCGACGAGTCGGTCGCCTACGCCGCGACCGCGACGCAGGGCGACTCGGTGATCGGGGACTTCCAGCTGGTGCAGGCGATGCTGGCCGACCAGAGGGCCGGCCTCGACGCCGGCCGCGCGCTGGTCCGCGATGCCGCACGCCGCTACGTGACCGGCGACGACCGGCGCGTCGGCCCCAGCGTCGCGAAGCTCTTCTGCACCGAGATGGCCGGGCGCGCGGCCGACCTCGCGGTGCAGGTGCACGGAGGCGCGGGCTACATGCGCGAGGTCGCGGTCGAGCGGCTCTACCGCGACGTCCGCCTGCTGCGCCTGTACGAGGGGACGAGCGAGATCCAGCGGTTGATCATCGGCGGGGCGCTGGTGAGGGCCGCGCGGGCGGAGGGCCGGTGACGCCGCCCCTCGACGGCTTCACGGTGGTCGCGCTGGAGCAGGCGGTCGCGGCGCCGCTCGCCACGCGGAACCTGGCCGACCTCGGAGCGCGGGTCATCAAGGTCGAACGGGTCGACGGCGGCGACCTCGCCCGCGGCTACGACAACGCCGTCGAGGGCACGGGCGCCCACTTCGTCTGGCTCAACCGCGGGAAGGAGTCGCTGGCCGTCGACCTGAAGTCCCCGGCGGGGGCCGACGTCGTCCGGCGGCTCATCGGCCGGGCCGACGTCTTCGTCCAGAACCTCGCCCCGGGGGCCGCCGCGCGCCTCGGTCTCGGCGCCGACCGGCTGCGCGCGGAGAACCCCGGCCTGGTCGTCGCCGACCTGTCCGGCTACGGGAGCGGCGGCCCGATGGCCGAGCGCAAGGCGTACGACATGCTCATCCAGGCCGAGGCCGGCCTGATCTCGATCACCGGCACCCCCGACGAGCCCGTCAAGACCGGCATCCCCACCGCCGACATCGCCGCCGGCATGTACACCGCCCAGTCCGTGCTCGCGGCCCTCCTGCGACGCGCCAGAACGGGCGGGGGCGCCACCATCGAGATCTCGATGCTCGAGGCGACCGTCGAATGGATGGGGCACGCGGTCTACACCCAGCTCCACACCGGGCGGCAGCCGCCGCGCATGGGGCTCGGCCACACCGCCATCGCCCCGTACGACGCGTACCCGACGCTCGACGGCCAGATGCTCATCGGCGTGCAGAGCGACCGCGGCTGGCGCGACCTCGTCACCAAGGTCCTCGACGCCCCCGAGCTGGCGCACGACGAGCGCTTCGCCACCAACGTCCGGCGGGTGCGCCACCGCGCCGAATGCGACGCGGAGGTCGCCCGGCGGACCGGCCGGTGGACGACCGCCGAGCTCGATGCGCGGCTGGCCGCCGCCGGGGTCCCCGCCGCCCAGGTCAAGCAGCTCGCCGACGTCGTCGGGCACCCGCAGCTCACGGCGCGGCGGCGCTGGCGCCCCATCGGGACGGAGTTCGCACGCGTCGACGCGCTGCTCCCCCCGGCGACGTTCGACGACTTCGAGGCCCGGATGGGGGACGTCCCCGCGCTCGGCCAGCACACCCGGGCGCTCCTGCTCGAAGCGGGACTCACCGAGGCGGCGGCCGACCGGGCGCTCGACCTCGGCGTGGCCGCTCAGCATGACGCGCCCGCCCCGGCCTGACCGGCCGCCGGCGCCCTCGCCGCGTACCCGGCCGTCCCGTCGTCAGGCCTTGACCTCGGTCGCGGGTTCGTCCTCCTTGGGGCGGTCCTGGAAGTAGGCGCGGGTCTCCCGCCAGACCAGCGGGCCGAGGATCACCAGGCCGATGAGGTTGGGCAGCGCCATCAGCCCGTTCATCACGTCCGAGAAGGTCCACACCGCGGTGAGCGTCGAGACCGAGCCGACGTAGATCGCCACGATGAAGACGATCCGGTAGGGCAGGACGGCCCGCCTGCCGAACAGGTACTCCATGCAGCGCTCGCCGTAGTAGGACCAGCCGAGCAGGGTGGAGAAGGCGAAGAAGAGGACGCCGAGGGTGACGATGACGCTGCCCCAGTCGCCGGGCAGGCCGTCGTCGAACGCGCGCGCGGTGAAGGTGGCCGCGTCCTCCTTGCCGCCGGTCTTCCACACGCCGGTCACCACGATCGTCAGCGCGGTGAAGCTCACCACCACCAGGGTGTCGATGAAGGTCTGCGTCATCGACACCAGCGCCTGCCGGACGGGGTGCGTGGTCTTGGCCGCGGCGGCGGCGATGCCGCCGGTGCCCAGCCCGGACTCGTTGGAGAAGATGCCCCGCGCGACGCCGTACCGGACGGCGGCGGCGACCCCGGCGCCGACGAAGCCGCCGGTGGCCGACGTGCCCGAGAACGCGTCGGTGAAGATGAGCCCGATCGCGCCCGGCAGGTCCTCGATCCGGTACGCCAGGACGGCGGCGGCGCCCACGATGTAGAACACGATCATCACCGGGACGAAGGCGCTGGTGATCCGGCCGATGCTCTTGATGCCGCCCAGGATGACGGCGGCGGCCAGCAGGGTCACGATCAGCCCGGTCGCCCAGGCCGCGAGGCCCCACTCGGACTCGACGTTCTCGGCGACGGTGTTGGCCTGCACCATGTTCCCGATCCCGAACGCCGCGATGCCGCCGGCGATCGCGAAGAACCCGCCGAGGAACCAGCCGAGGCGCCCCTCGATGCCGCGGCGGAGGTAATGCATGGGTCCGCCGCTCTGCTCGCCGGCGGCGTCGACGCGCCGGAACCGCACGCCCAGGAATGCCTCGCTGTACTTGGTGGCCATCCCGACCAGGCCGGTGAACCACATCCAGAACACCGCGCCCGGACCGCCGAGCGCGATGGCGGTGGCCACGCCCGCGATGTTGCCGACGCCCACGGTGGCGGCCAGCGCCGTCGTCAGCGCCTGGTAGTGCGCGATGTCGCCGGCGACGTCGTCGTCTTCCTTGCGTTTGAAGAACGCCAGCCAGAAGGCCAGCCGGAAGTGCCGGAACTGCAGGCCGCGCAGCAGGATCGTCAGGTACAGGCCGGTCAGCAGCAGCAGCGGGATCAGCAGCCAAGGTCCCCAGACGAAGGCACTGACATCGGACAGGAAGTTCTCAAGCGACTTCATGCGACCACCGGGAGCGAGAGGCGGAGGATCAGGGGCTGTGGGAACTCCCTGGACCGTAACCTCTGAACGCGTCCCTGTGAAGATCTATCTCTTGCCGGGGTCGGGTGAGCGGGTTCTGCGGACGCGCCGGCCGCGCGGTCAGTACCTGCGCCGGTACCTGCCGTCGGAGTCGTCGTAGCGCCCGGTGCCGCGGTCGCCCAGGTAGAAGAGCCCGAGCAGGAACCCGACACCGGCCACGACGATGACGATCATCGCCATCCCGAACAGGACCGAGGATCCCGGCATCGCGACCACCTCTTCCGCTTCGTTGCGCTCCGCTCCCAGTGTTCGCCGCGGCCCGGCGCCTCCGGCAGGGACCTTCGGCCCCTTGCGCGGGGACGAATGCCGGATGGGACGCCGCCACGCCCCGGGGTTGGCTCGGAGTGAGACCTCATAGGGCGGTGCACATGGAACGGATGAACGCGCTCGACGCCGGGATGTTCTTCGCCGAGAACCGCACGAGCCCGTTGCAGATCGGAACGGTGACCGTCTTCGACGGCCCGGCGCCCGAATACCCGGAGTTCGTCCGGTACGTGTTCGCCCGGCTCCGCCTCGCGCCGCGCTGCCTGCAGCGCGTCCGGACCGTCCCGTTCAACCTCGCCCACCCGGTGTGGGTGGACGAC
Source organism: Spirillospora sp. NPDC127506 (assembly GCF_040302145.1). Classification (NCBI taxonomy): domain Bacteria; kingdom Bacillati; phylum Actinomycetota; class Actinomycetes; order Streptosporangiales; family Thermomonosporaceae; genus Spirillospora; species Spirillospora sp. NPDC127506. The sequence goes on from NZ_JBEORG010000005.1 coordinate 150,678, forward strand.
CAGCGCTTCTCGATCGGGGACCACGTCCTGCGCACCACCGCGCCCGAGCCCGGCGGCCCGGAGGAGCTGCACGAGCTGGCCGGCCGCCTGCTGGCCCCGCCGCTCGACCTCACCCGGTCGCCGTGGCAGGTGTGGCTGGTCGACGGGCTGGCGGACGGCCGCTGGGCGCTGATCTGCAAGGTGCACCACTGCATGGTGGACGGGCTGGCCGGCATCGACCTGCTGGCGGTGCTCCTGGACACCGCCCCGGACTGGACGCCCGCGGAGCCGCGGGTGTGGACGCCCGAGCCGGAACCGTCCGCCGCGGCCGTCCTGCGCGACGGCGTCGCGGCCGGGTTGACGGGCTTCAGGCAGCAGGCCGGGCGGCTGTTCCTGCCCGCCCTGCGCGACGCGTTCGCCGTCGCGAGCGCCGTGCCCGGCTACGCGACGCGGCTCATGGGGTCCGGAACGCCGGCGCTCAACGGGCCGACCGGCCCGAGCCGCCGCTGGACCCGGACCTGCGCCGCGATGGACGAGGTCGACCGGATCCGGCGCACGTTCGGCGGATCGGTCAACGACGTCGCCCTGGCGGCGGCCGCCCGCGGTTTCCGCGACCTGCTGGAGGCGCGGGGCCTGCTCGCCGAGGAGTCGATCGTCCGCGCGATGGTGCCGGTGTCGGTCCGGTCGGCGGACGAGCGCGGCGTCCCCTCGAACCGGGTGTCGGCGGTGCCGGTGGACCTGCCGTGCGGGGAGGCCGACCCGCTGCGGCGCCTGCACCTCGTCAGGGAGCAGATGGACGGGCTGAAGAGCCGCGGCCAGGCCGCCGGCCTCGACGCCTTCGTCAAGCTCTTCGGCGGCGCCCCGGCGCTGCTGGCCGCGGCCGCCCGCGCGGCGCTGCGGCTGCGCCAGCCGGTGATCCACACGATCGTCACCAACGTCCCCGGCCCGGCCTTCCCGCTGTACGCGATGGGCCGGCGGATGCTGGAGATCGACCCCTACATCCCGATCGCCGCCGGCCTCCGGGTCGCCGTCGGCGTCGTCTCCTACGACGGCGCCCTGTCGTTCGGGCTCACCGCGGACCGCGACGCCGTGCCCGACCTGGAGACCCTGTGCGCGGGCATCCGCGAGGGCATCGACGAGCTGCTCAAGGAGGCGGCGCAGGCCGCCCCGGCCACCTGACCCCGGCTACCTGACCCCCGGCCGGCGGACCCTGCGCACGCGAACCCCTGCGCCCGCGAACCCCTTCGCCCGCGAGTCGCGCGGCGGCCGCGGCGCTCAGCGGAGCCGCCGCAGGTAGGGGTCCCACGTGCGGCGGGGGACGAGGCGGACGCGGGCGTCGACGGCCACGACCCCGTCCGGCCGGACGATCGTGGGGTTGAGGTCCAGTTCGCTGATCTCCGGATGGTCGGCCGCCAGCCGCGACAACCGCAGCAGCACGTCCCGCAGCCGCTCGGTGTCGCCGGCCGGGCGGGCCGAGTGGCCGAGCAGCAGGGCCGACAGCCGGGGGGCGCGGATCAGCTCGGCGGCGTCGCGGGGGGTGAGCGGCGCCAGCCGCGCGGCGCGGTCGGCCAGCGCGTCGGCGTCGACGCCCCCGGCCCCGAAGACCACCACCGCCCCGAACACCTCCTCCTGGACGGCGCCGCACAGCACTTCGACGCCCGGGTCGGCCATGGCCTGGACGAGCATGCCCTCCATGTCGTCGCCGAACCGCTCCGACAGCCGGCGGTACGCGGCGCGGACGGCGTCCTCCCCGTCCAGGCCGAGTTCCAGCGCGCCCGCCGCCGTCTTGTGCACGACCGCCGGGACGTGCGCCTTCAGCGCCACCGCCCCGCCCAGGTCGCGTGCCGCCGCGGCGGCCTCGTCCTCGGTCCGGGCCCAGCGCCAGGGGGCCACCGGCAGCCCGTAGGACTCCAGCAGGCGGTACGTCTCGGCGGGCGGCAGCCAGCCGCCGTCCGGCTCGCCGGCCAGGAAACCGCCGATGACGGCGGCGGCGTCGTCCGGGAGCAGGCCGGGCAGTGCCGCCGGCGGCTCCTGCGGGACCTCCCGCCCGTGCGCGTACCTCCAGGCGCGGGCGAGGGCGCGGGCCGCGTTCTCCGGATAGGCGTAGCACGGGACCGCGTCATCGTTGATCATGACCGTCTCGGCCTGCCCGAGCACCACCGCCGCCATCGGCTTGCGGCAGTTGCGCAGCGCGCCGCGCAGGTCGCCGAGGGCGGTCGGCGCGACCAGCGCCAGGACGGCGTCCACCGCGCCGTCCGCGGCGGCCAGTTCGATGGCCTCGCGGAACGCGCCGGCGGAGACCGCGGCGGTGGTGTCGACGGGGTTGCCGACCGCCGCGCAGGACGGCAGGACGCGGGCGAGGACGCGCCGGGTGGCGCCGTCCAGGACGGGGACGGCCAGCCCGGCGTCGGCGCACGCGTCGGCGGCCAGCACCCCGGCGCCGCCCGCGTTGGACACCACCGCCACCCGCGGCCCGGCCGGCAGCGGCTGCGTCGCGAGCAGCGCGGCGGCGTCGACCAGCTCGCCGAGGTCGTCGACGGCGACGATGCCGGCCTGCTCGAACAGGGCCCGGCGGGTCAGCTCGGGGGTCGCGGCGGCGGCGGTGTGCGAGGCCGCCGCCCGCGTGCCGGGCGCCGACCGCCCGGCCAGGACGGTGAGCAGCGGCATCTTCGCGGCGACCCGGCGCGCCGTCCGGGCGAACTTGCGGGGGTTGCCGAACGACTCCACGTGCAGGACGCCGAGCCGGGTCGTGTCGTCCGACTCCCACCACATGAGCAGGTCGTTGACGCTGACGTCGTACTTGTCGCCGACCGAGGCGAACGTCGAGACGCCGACGCCGAGCCGGGACAGCTCCTCGATCAGGGCGATCCCGACGCCGCCCGACTGGACCGCCACGCCCGCGCCGCCGAACGCGGGCGGGCGGGCGGCGAACGTCGCGTCCAGCCGGTGCCCGGTGTTGGCGATGCCCAGGCAGTTCGGGCCGACCAGCCGCATGCCGTGCTCCCGGCAGGCGGCCAGCAGGCCGCGCCCCTGGTCGGCCGACAGCCCCGCGCTGACCACCACCAGCGCGGAGATCCCGAACCGCCCGCACGCCGCGGCCACGCCCGGCACCGACGGAGCGGGCACGGTGACCACCGCGAGGTCGGCCGCCTCGGGCAGGTCGGCGAGCGTCGCCACGCACGGCACGCCGTGCAGGTCGCCGCCCGCGCAGTGCGGGTTCACCGCGTACACGGCGCCCTTGAAGCCGCCCGCGACGATGTTGCGCAGCAGTTCGGCGCCGACCGTCCCGCGTTCGCGGGACGCCCCGATGACCACGACGCTCCGGGGCCGCAGCAGCGGTTCCAGGCTCGCCACGTCCGCCCGCCGCTCCCGCTCCGCCACCGCGTCCAGGTACCCGTCGTCGCAGACCAGCGGGATCGTCAGCTCCACCACGCCGCGCGAGGTCCGCTGCCGGGCCGGCAGCCCGGCGTCGGCGAACACGCGCAGCATCGCGCTGTTCTCCGGCAGCGTGTCCGCCCGGAAGGCCACCACCCCGTTCGCGCGGGCCAGCGACCCGAGGTGCTCCAGCAGCAGGGTCCCGACGCCGCGGTGGTGCATCCGGTCGGCGACCGCCATCGCGATCTCGGCCTCCCCCGGCACCCCGGTCGGCTCGTACTCCGCGACGCCGACCAGGTCGCCGTGCAGCCAGGCGCCGAGCGCCGCGTGGTCGTCGCCGTCCGCCCGGCAGACCCGTGCGGCAACCTCGCCCGCCATGGCCCGGTTGAGCCCGAAGAACCGCAGGTAGAGGCTCTCCTCGCACAGCCCCTCGTGGAGCTTGCGGACCGCGTCCAGGTCCGCCGGCCCGATCCGCCTGATCTCGATCTGCGTGCCGTCGGTCAGCAGCGCGAACGCCCGCCCGCCGGAAAGCCCCTCTGTCATGGCTCAAGCGTCTGACGGGACGGGCCGCAAATCAGCGCCCCAAGGTCACCGCCGATCGGGACCATGGTCCCTTGCCGCGGGCGACGGCGCCGCGGCGATGGGGTGCGGCGGGCTCATGCCGCGGCGTCACTTCTGCAAGGTCGCCGCGTGGTCCGGGACGTAGTTCTGCACGTCTCGCGGGGGCCGCTCGTATCCCTTGGAAGGCGGGCGCTGCGGCAGCCGGAGCGGCGGGCGCTCCACTTCGCGGTAGGGGATGGTCGACAGCAGGTGGGAGATCATGTTGATGCGGGCACTGCGCTTGTCGTCGCTTTCGACCACGTACCACGGGGCCTCGGGGATGTCGGTGTGGACGAACATCTCGTCCTTGGCGCGCGAATAGTCCTCCCAGCGGGAGATCGACTCCAAGTCCATGGCGGACAGTTTCCACCGCCGCATCGGGTCGTCCAGCCGGCTGCGGAAGCGGCGCTCCTGCTCGGCGTCGCTGACGGAGAACCAGTACTTGCGGAGCAGGACGCCGTCCTCGACCAGCAGCCGCTCGAAGATCGGGCACTGGTGCAGGAAGCGCCGGTACTCCTGCCCCGTGCAGAACCCCATGACCCGCTCGACTCCCGCGCGGTTGTACCAGGACCGGTCGAACAGGACGATCTCGCCGGCGGCGGGCAGGTGCTCGACGTACCGCTGGAAGTACCACTGGGTCCGCTCCCGGTCGCTCGGCGCCGGCAGCGCCGCGATCCGCGCGACGCGGGGGTTGAGGTACTCGGTGACGCGCTTGATGGTGCTGCCCTTGCCGGCGGCGTCCCGCCCTTCGAACACCACGGCGACGCGCGCGCCCTCCGCGCGCACCCACTCCTGCAGCACCATCAGCTGCTCCTGCAGCCGCCTCAGTTCGCGCTCGTAGATCCGCCGGGGCAAACGCCGAGGACCGCCCATACCGCCTCCAAGCATCGGACACGCCCCCAGTCTGGCCGATGCCGCGGCGCGCTAGTCGCCGGGCTTCTGCGGCGGGTGGACGACCGCCACCGGGCAGGGCGCGTGCTGGACCAGGGCGTGGCTGACCGATCCGAGCAGCAGGCCGCGGAAGCCGCCCAGCCCCCGGGAGCCGACGACGAGCAGGCGCGCGTCCCGCGCGGCGTCCAGCAGGACTTCGCGGGGCGGGCCGATCACGATCTCGCCCCGTGCCTCCACCTCGGGGTGGAGCTCCCGCAGGGGCATCATCAGCTGGTCCAGCCGGGCCAGGGCCGCCTTGCGCATGCCGGCCTCATCGGCCAGCGGAGGGAGCTCCTCCTCCGGCACCGACTCCCAGGCCACCACCGCGTGCACGGACCAGCCGTGCAGCCCGGCCTCGGCGAACGCCGTCTCCAGGGTGGCCCGCGACGCCGCCGAACCGTCCACGCCGACCACGACGCGTCCCGGTTCCGCCCCCGGCCGCTGGTCCTGGTCGCCCCGGGCGATCACCACGGGGCACGAGGCGTGCGCGACCACCTGGGCGCCGACCGATCCGAGCACGAGGCCGGCGAACCCGCCGAGGCCCCGCGGTCCCAGCACGATCAGGGCGGCGCTCTCCCCCGCCTCGATCAGCTTGGCGGCCGGCTGCCCTCGTTCGAGGACGCCTTGCACCGGCACGTCGGGCGCGTTCTTGCGGACGTGCTCGACGCCGACGTCCAAGGTCTGCCGCGCCAGGGACCCCAGGTCCACCATCGGCATGGCCGTCGAGCCGCCGATGTAGGGCTGCCACACGTGGATCACGGTCAGCGGCAGGCCGCGGGCCCGCGCCTCGCCGGCGGCCCAGTCCAGGGCCCGCATGCCGTTCTGCGAACCGTCGTAGCCTGCGACGACGCCGGTGATCGCTCCTGTGCTCATGTCTACCCCCCGGCCTATGCGTACCCCTGGGGCCCGTCCATCACCAGCCTCGCTCCGGCGACTCGCCATCGAGAGGGGCATCGGTCCGGAGCGGCCGGGACCTTCGTCCCCCGGCGGAGGGCCGCATCCCGGATGCCCGGCATCGCCGGAATGCATGCGCGAACGCGGGCCGAATGGCTGCGCCGGTGATGACCAACGTCCCTGTTCCCGGCGCCCGCCGCGAAGAACGCTGGAGGCGTTGGTCCTTTCGCGGTAGGAGGTCGAGATTGCCCGGCACAGTCGCCAACCAGATCGATGTGAAGGTCACCACCGTCCGCAACGTTCCGCAGGCCGACGTGCGGCGCGCCCGCGAAGCCGTCAGCCGGGTGCTGGCGCACGCGCCGCGTCCGGTGCACTACGCCGCGGCCACGCTGAACGTCCTGCCGGACCCCGCCGCGCCGCGACCGAACCTGGTCTCCCTCCGGATCGACCTCGACGGGATCCCGGTGAGCGCGTACGCGTCGGCGGCCGCGATGTCCGACGCCGTCGCGCTGGCCGCCGCGCGCCTGCGCGCCCGGACGGAGCACCTGGCCAAGTACTGGGAGACCCGCCGGGCCACCGCGGCGGCCGCCCCGGCTCCGCGGCGGGCCCCGCACTGACGCCGCAACCGTCCACCCCGCGTCCGCCATCGGGCGGCGCGCCGACACGAAGGAGCTCCGCCATGGCGAGGCAGATCGGCCCCGGTTCCTCCATCCCGGCGCTGGAGCAGCGTGTCGCGGTCCTGGAAGGCCAGGTCGCAGCCCTGACGGAGGCCGCCCGCCTGCTGGCGTCCGCTCTGGAGGGCACTCCCCTCGACTCCCCCGACGACGACCGGACGCCGGCGGCGCGGCGCGCACACGAGCTGCTCCTGCTGCCGCCGCTGACGCCGGGCCACCACCCGCATTGACGGGTCCCCACCCCGAGGAGACGCACATGTCCGCCGAACGAGCGACGGTCCTCGCCGGAATCGACGGCTCGGCCGCTTCCGACCACGCCATCACCTGGGCCGCCGACGAGGCCGCGCGGTTCGGGAAGGACCTGAACCTCGTCCATGTCGTGGAGACCGCCACCCTGGACCTGCCGGGTCGGACGACCGACGGGATCTCCGAAGAGCTCGTCCGCGAGGGGGACCGGATCCTGCGGGAGGGGCGCGACCGCGCGCTGCGGCGGCGGCCGGAGCTCACCGTCGAGACCATGCTCGTGCACGACCGCAACGTGCCGGCCGGGCTCCGGCAGTACTCCGGCGACGCCGTCGAGATCGTGGTCGGGCACCGCGGGCGGGGCGGTTTCGCCGGGCTGCTGCTCGGCTCCACCGCCCTGCGCCTGACCGGGCACTACCCCGGCCCGGTGATCGTCGTCCGCGATCAGGCGGAGGACGGGGCCGGCGAGGTCGTGGTCGGGCTGGACCTCGACGAGGAGCCCGGCGCCGCCCTCGGCTACGCGTTCGCCGCGGCGGCCGCGCGCGGCACGCGCCTGCGGGCGCTGCACGCCTGGCGTCCCGCACCGCTCGCCCTCGAATCGGGCGCGGACCTGCGGATCGCCGCCGACGCCCTGCGCGAGCGGCTGGCCGCCGCGCTGGCGCCCTGGCGCGGCCGGCACCCGGGCGTCGAGGTCGCCGAGGACGTCGTCATCGGCCACCCGGTCGAGGCGCTCGGCCGGGCTTCGGCCGGCGCGGGCCTGGTCGTCGTCGGCTCCCGGGGGCGGTCGTTCCCGCTCGGCTCGGTGAGCCACGGCGCGGTCCACCACGCCCGCTGCCCCGTCGCGGTCGTCCGCCCCTACGAGTGACCGCGGGTGCCCCTGTGAAAGACCTCCTGCAGATCACCGACCTGACCTCGGACGACCTGGCCCTGCTGCTGGAGCTGGCCACCGGCTTCCAGGACGACCCCGGATCGGCGGGCCACCTGCTCGCCCACCGCATGGTGCCGATGTACTTCGCCACGCCCTCCACCCGGACCCGGCTGTCGACCGCGGCGGCGGTGACCAGGCTCGGCGGGACCCCCGTCACCGTCGGGCCGGACGAGCTGCACGTGCGGCACGGCGAGCCGATCGCCGACACCGCGCGGGTGATGGGCTCCTACTCCGCCGCGATCGTGATCCGCACGCCCGCCGACGCCGACGTCCGGGAGGCGGCGTCGGCGGCGCCGGTCCCGGTCGTGAACGCGCTGACCGACGGGCACCATCCGCTGCAGGCCGTCGCCGACCTGCTCACCGTCCAGGAGCACTTCGGGGACCTGCGCGGGCGCCGCGTCGCCTACGTGGGCGGCGGCGGCAGCGTCGCGCGCAGCCTGATGGAGGCGGCGGCGCTCACCGGCATGCACATCGCCGCCGCGACCCCGCTCGGCTACGAGCCCCCGGACGAGGCCATCGCCTTCGCCGCCACCGAGGCCGACCGGAACGGCGGCTGCTTCGTCCTCACCACCGACCCCGTCGAGGCGGTCAGGGGCGCCGACGTCGTCTACACCGGCGGCCGGCCGCCGGCGGGCGGCCCGAAGGACGACCGGGCCCGGCGGCGGAAGGCGCTCATCCCCTACCGGGTCGACGAGCACCTCATGGCGCTCGCCGGCGGCGACGCCGTCTTCATGCACTGCCTGCCCGCCCGCCGCGGCGAAGAGGTCGCGCCGGGCGTCATCGACGGCGGCCGCTCCCTGGCCTTCCGGCAGGCCGCCAACCGGCTGCCGGCCGTCCAGGCCGTCCTGTACGCGCTGCTCACCGGCCGTCTGAAGGGGCACCGATGAAGATCGCCGCGAACCCGCGGACGGACCCGTAGCCATGGAACCCGAGCAGAGCCGCCCGCAGGTCCTGGACGAGGACGAGTGCCGCGCCCTCCTCGCGGGCGCGGCGGTCGGGCGGATCGTCTTCACCCACCGGGCGCTCCCGGCGGTGCAGCCGGTCAACTTCGTCCTCAGCGGCGGCGACATCGTGATCAAGGTGTCGCGGGCGTCCCGGCTGGCGACGGCCGCCGCGGGCACCGTCGTGGCGTTCGAGATCGACGACTACGACGCCGGGGCCGGGACCGGCTGGTCCGTGGTCGCCGTCGGCCGCGCCAGGCGCGTCACCGACCCGCGCGAGATCACCGTGCTGGACGCCCTGCCGCTGCGCACATGGGCGCCGGTGGAGCGGGACACCTACATCCGCGTCCGCCCGGAGGTCGTCACGGGCCGCCGGATCGCGTTCACCGGGTCCGGTCCGGGACGACGGCCACCGTGCACGGAGCGTGCTTGAGCAGCGCGTCGCTCGTCGCCCCGAGGGTCAGCGACTCCACGACCCCCGTGCCGCGCGCGCCCACCACCGCCAGCGTCGCCTCCTCGGCCGCCTCGAACAGCGCCTCGCGCGGCGACTTGAGCACCAGCGAGGTCGTGGCCTGCACCTGCGGGTACTTCACCCGCCAGGGCGCCACGGCGCGCTCCAGCACGGCGCCGCACACGCGGCGCAGCTCGTCCTCGTCGCCGAACAGCGACAGGTCCCCGCCGGGGGCCGCGCCCGGCTCCCAGCAGCCGTACACCGCGCGCAGCCGCCAGCCGCGCAGCGCCGCCTCCTCGAACCCGAACGACAGCGCCGCGTCCGCGCCGGCGGAGCCGTCCACGCCGACGACGACCAGGCCGTCGCGCGGGGCGGGCGACCGGACGACCACCACGGGACGGTCGGCATGGGCCGGCACCCGCAGCGCCGTCGACCCGGCGGGCAGCTCCTCCGGCGCGTGCGAGCCGACCACGATCACCTCGGCGTCCACGGCCTCGCTCAGCAGCGCCGGGGCCGCGCTGCCGTCCTTCAGCCGCTTGCGCACCGTCAGGCCGGGCGCCAGATCCCGCGCCAGCGCGGCGCCCTGATCGAGGATGTGCTCGCCCATCCGGCGGACGATGGCCACGCCCTCGTGGTCGATGTAGCTGATGGGGTACGGCCAGCGCCATGCGTGGCACACGGTCAGCGGCACCCGCCGCAGCCGCGCCTCCATGACCGCCCACCGCAGAGCCCGCTCGCTCTCGCTGCTCCCGTCGTAGCCCGCGATCACATGGCTCATGACGCCTCCTCATGTCGTCCGGCTCCATCCCATCTCCGGACACCTGCCCGGCACAGGGCCGAAGGACCCCCTTTCCCGGGACCTCCCGCCGCCGGACGCGGACGGAGCCTGGCGCGCCGGGCCGGGCGCGGACGGGCCGAAGGTCCCGCGCCCGCGGGGACGGTCGCCTCTGATCACCGGCCCGGCCGGGGGCGATGGTGGAGGTGACTCAGGGAGGTCGCCGATGTGGGTCATGCCCGAGCACCGCTCAGTCGTCGTCGGCGTGGACGGTTCCCCCAACTCCATGGCCGCGCTGCGCCGGGCCGCCCGCGAGGCGCTCGAACGCCGCGCGCGGCTCGACGTCGTCCGCGTCCTCGAGGCGGACGGCGGAGCGGCGCCCCGGCCCCTGCGCACCGCGCGCGAGTGGCTGCGGCTGCGCCGCCTGGTCGCCGGCGCCGTCCCGCGGGCCCAGCACCTGAACACCCGGCTCCGGGTCGTCCGCGGCGCGCCCGGCCGGGCGCTCGCCGAGGCGGCGGAGCACGCGGAACTGCTGGTCGTCGGCGCCCGGCTGCACTCCGAGCACGGCAACCCCCTCGGCGGGGACACGGTCCCGGTCGTGCGCGAGCTCGCACGCTGCCCGATCGTGATCTGCGCCGACCACAGAACCGCGTCCGAGGCTCCGTGAGCCCCGGGAGAAAGCCCCAGGAGGAGAACATGAAACGCCGGACGGTCCAGGACGTCATGACCGAACGGGTCGTCACCGTGAACGAGGACGCCCCGTTCGCCGAGATCGCCGAGACGATGGCCGAGCACCGCATCAGCGGGGTGCCCGTCCTGGACGCCGCGGGCCGCGTCACCGGCATGGTCACCGAGGCCGACCTGCTCCGCAAGCAGGAGTACAAGGACGGCGGCGCCCGCAGGCCGGTGCTGGACAGGATCCGGCGCCGCGGCGAAGCGGAGGCCAAGGCCGCCGCCGTCGACGCGCGCGGGCTGATGAGCGCGCCGGTCGTCTCCGTCGCCCCGAACACCTCGATCGCCCAGGCCGCGCGGCTGCTGAACGGCCACGGGTTCAAGGCCCTGCCCGTCGTGGACGACGACGGGCGGCTCGCCGGCATCGTGGCGCGGCGCGACCTGCTGCGCGTCTTCCAGCGCTCCGACGCCGAGATCCGCGACGAGATCATCGACGACGTCCTGATCACCAAGCTCTGGCAGGACCCCGCCGACGTCGACGTCCGCGTCGAGGAGGGGGTCGTCCACCTCACCGGGCGGGTGGAGCAGAAGAGCCTCATCCCCATCATCGTCCGGCTGACCGCCGCCACCGAAGGCGTCGTGGATGTCGTCCACGCTCTCGGGTACGACCACGACGACACACGTCCTGCCCCGTATCCGAGAGCGTGAGGCCCGTGGACAACGCCGCCGTCAGCGAGACCCACATCGGTGTCGTCTTCTTCGCCGGAGACCGCGCCTACAAGATCAAGAAGCCGGTGAGCCTGGGCTTCCTCGACTTCAGCACCCGGGAGCTGCGCGAGCGCGCCTGCCACGAGGAGGTCCGGCTCAACCGGCGGTTCGCCCCCGACGTCTACCTCGGGGTCGCCGATGTGCACGGTCCCGGCGGCGGCGTCTGCGACCACCTGGTCGTCATGCGCCGGATGCCCGCCGACCGCCGCCTGGCCGCCCTGGTCGGGGCCGGCGCCCCCGTCCGGGACGCGCTGCGCGACACCGCGCGCATCCTGGCGGCCTGGCACGCCCAGGCCCCGCGCGGCCCGGAGATCAGCGCCCACGGCACCCGGGACGCCGTCCAGGCCCGCTGGCACGACAGCTTCGACCAGGTGCGCCCGTTCCACGGCGAGGTGATCGACGCCGCGGCGGCGGCCGAGACCGAGGAGCTCACCGACGAGTTCCTCGACGGCCGCGAGGCCCTGTTCGACGCGCGCATCGCCGACGGACGCGTCCTCGACGGTCACGGCGACCTGCTGGCCGGCGACATCTTCTGCCTGGACGACGGCCCCCGCATCCTGGACTGCCTGGAGTTCGACCGGGCGCTGCGCAGCCTGGACGGGCTCGACGACGCCTCGTTCCTGGCCATGGACCTGGAACGCCTCGGCGCACCCGAGCTGGCCGACTACTTCCTCCGCACCTACACCGACTTCGCCGCGGACCCCGCGCCGTCCTCGCTGCGCCACCACTACATCGCCTACCGGGCCTTCGTGCGCGCCAAGGTCGCCTGCCTGCGCCACGCCCAGGACGGCCCCGACGCCGCCGCCGAGGCCCGCGCCTACGCCGGCGTCGCCCTGCGCCACCTGCGCGCCGGACGGGTCGGGCTGATCCTGGTGGGCGGCCTGCCCGGCACCGGCAAGTCCACGCTGGCCGGCGCCCTGGCCGACCGGCTCGGCTGCGCGGTCCTCAGCAGCGACCGCGTCCGCAAGGAGCTCGCCGGGCTCGCTCCCCTCGACTCCGCCGCCGCACCCTACGGCACCGGCCTCTACACCGAGGAATGGAGCCGCCGCACCTACCGGGAGCTCGCCGACCGCGCCGCGAGGCTGCTCCGGCTCGGCGAGACGGTCGTCCTGGACGCGTCCTGGACGTCGAAGGAGCAGCGGGACCTCGCCGCCCTGGTGGCCGAGCACGAGCACGCGCCGCTGACGTCCCTGCGCTGCGAGGCCCCGCAGGCCCTCGCCGCGGAGCGGATCCGCGACCGCGCGCCGGGCGCCTCCGACGCGGACGCCGCCGTCGCCGCCGCGATGCGCGCGCACGCGGCGCCGTGGCCCGAGTCGCATCCGATCGACACGAGCGGGGAGCTGGACGACGCCGTCGAGCAGGCGCTCGGCGTCGTCCGGCCGCACGGCCCCGAGCTCGGGTAGCACCGCGCGCGACCAGCCGGTCACATCTCCTCGAACACCTCTTCGACGGGGCGGCGGACCGTTTCCAGTTCCTCCCCCTCGGGGACGCCCAGGCGCAGGAGCATCTGCGGGTAGGCGCCGTTGCAGAAGCGGGCCTTGATGAAGGCGCGCAGCTCGGGGACCTCAAGGGCCTGGGTGTGGAAGGCCGCGGCAAGGTCGCGTTCCGCGGCCAGCAGCAGGACGCGCTGCATCGCCTGCCCCGCCCGCAGCCAGTCGGCGGGCTCGTCGCCGCCGGAGACCAGCAGCAGCGTCAACCCGGCCAGCGCCGTCCCGCCGTCCGGCGCGCCGTGCGCGGGGGGCGCGCCCCATCCGTGGCCGCGTGCGAAGTCGCGGGCCGGGAAGTGCGGCGTGGTCTGCGGGACCTGCCGCGGGTAGGCGCTCTCCTGGACCCCGTCCGCCCGGGATGTGCGGGGCGACGGCGCCCAGCGGGCGATCTCCGCCCTGTGCGCGGGCGTGCGCTGCTGGAGGTGCTCGGCCGCCTCGGTCAGGGCCGCCAGCGCCCCCTTGACGTGGGCGTCCACGGCCTCGACCAGCCGGGCCCCCTCGCGCTCGGCGTCGTGCCGCATGGCCGACAGGACCCCGGCGGGCACCGGGTCCGGGCGGAAGCCGCCCCGGTGGGTGCGGCGGCGCCGGATCTGCGCGTGCTCCCGCAGCGTCCGCTGGTCGGGGTCCTCCCCCGGCTCCAGGTCGATGTCGGCCAGCAGGTACGGGCGATCGGGGTCGGGCAGCAGGCGCACCCGCGGCGCGTATCCCGCCGCGCGCAGCGAGCAGCGCAGGTTGTAGAGCGCGGCGCCGCAGCTGATCAGCATCTCGCGGCCGTCCGGATCCGCCACGTCCAGGCGGCGGTCGATGTCGGCGCTCAGGCTGATCCGGGTCCCGTGCAGGACGAACCGCCACGGCTGGGTGTTGTGCACCGAGGGGGCCCACAGCGCGTCCTCGACGGCCCCGCGGGCGTCGGCCGCCACCTGTTCGGACGGACCCGCCGCATTGTCGTGTCGCATGGTCGCTCCCTCCCGGGTCTCCTGTCACCAGTCATCCCCCGAAAACCGGACGACCTGCAGGGGCGAAGGTCTGCGGCGGCCGGGACCTCCGTGCCGCCCGCTCCGGACCCGCTCGCGGGCAGGGCGCTCAGGGGCGTCCGGGGACGATGGCCACCGGGCAGTGCGCGCGCAGCAGCATCGCGTGGCCGACCGACCCCAGCAGCAGCCCGGCGAACCCGCCGCGCCCGCGCGAGCCCACGACCAGCAGGCCGGCATGCACGGACGCCTCGGCCAGGACGCGGGCGGCCCTGCCGCGGACGGCCTCGGCCACGACCTCGACGTCGGGGTACTTCGCCCGCCATCCGGCGAGCGACTCGGCGAGCAGGCGCCGCTCGCCGGCGGCGAGGATCTCGCGGTCGTAGACCAGCGGGACCATGTCGCCGGGCCCGGCCGAGACGGGGTGCAGCCAGGCCAGCAGGGCGCGCAGCCGGACCCCGCGCACGGACGCCTCCTCGAAGGCGAACCCGACGGCGCCGGCTCCGGCCGGCGACCCGTCGACGCCGACCACGACCTCGCCGTGCCCGGACGGCTCGGCGGCGCGGACGACGACCACGGGGCACGGCGCGTACGTGGCGACCTGCATCGCCACCGACCCCAGGACGAGCCCGGCGAGGCCCCCCGCGCCGCGCGAGCCGGCCACCAGCATGAGCGCGTCCCGGGCCCGCTCGACGAGCACCTCGGCGGCCTGCCCGCCGGTCTGCTCCCCCGTGACCTCCAGGCCGGGCGCCCGTTCGCGGGCGCGCGCCACGGCGGCGTCGACGATGCCCTGGCCGTCGCGCAGCATCCGCTCCCTGACCTGCGCGGCGCCCGGGTCGTCCGGGGCGTCGAACAGCCACGGCGCCACGGCGTACACGACGTGCAGCGACGCCCCTCTCCGGGCGGCCTCGTCGGCGGCCCAGCCGATCGCGAGCAGGCTCGGCTCCGACCCGTCCGCCCCGACGACGATCCTGTTCACGGCGCTCCTGTTCACACCGGCACCCTCCGCAGCTCCCGGGCGATGCCGGCGGCCCACTCCGCCACCTGCCCGCGGTCGCGGTGGTCGCCGCTCATCCGCTTGGCGATCCTGGACGCCAGGAAGCCCCCGGCGTCCGGGGCGAGGCGCCCGCCGAAGGTGGCGTGTCCGCGGGCGTGCAGCCGCGCGGCGGCCTTGGCGACGCCCGGGACGGGTTCGATGGCGCGTTCGCGGGCGGTGTCGTCCAGCGGGCCGCTGCTGAACAGCCATACCGGCCGGTGCGCCAGCCCGGCGGCGTGGCGCCGGACGAAGCGGCGCGCCTCCCGGTGCCAGCGCCCCCCGTACAGGGCGCCGCCGACGACGACGGCGTCGTACCCGTCCAGCCCGGGGACGTCCCCGGCCGGACGCACCTCGGCCTCCACGCCCTCGCGGCGCAGCGCGGCGCCGACCCAGTCGGCGATCTCGGCGGTCCCCCCGCGTTCGGAGGCGTACGCCACCAGTACTCGGATCATGACGGCTCCTCGATCTTGGGGTCGCGCTCGTGGACGACCGCGACCGGACACGGCGCCTCGTGCAGGACGGCACGGGTGACCGCGCCGAGCAGGGTTCTGGGGGACGATCCGATGCCGCGGTCGCCGACCACGAGCAGCATCGCCTCCTCGGCCTCGGCGGCCAGGACGCGGTGGGCGCGTTCGACGACGAACCTGCGCTCCGCGGCGACACCGGGATGGGCGGCGAGGCACGGCTCCACCGCGGCGGCGAACCACGCCTCGGCCTGCTTCCGGACGGCGCCGGGGTCGGTGAAGGGCAGCCGGTCGGGGCCGGGCAGCGCGGCGGGGTCCCACCACGCGCACACGAGCGTCACCGCGGCGTCCCGGCTCCGGGCCTCCCGCAGGGCGAAACGCAGCGCGGCCTCGCTCGCCGGCGAACCGTCGACGCCCACCACGATCCGCTTCGCGGTCCGCCGCGGTTCGCGGGCGGGCACCACGACCACCGGGCGATCGGCGTGCGCGGGAACGTGCACGGCGGTGGAGCCGATCGGCAGCTTGTCGAAGCCGCCTGCGCCGCGGGCGCCGATCACGATCAGCGCCGCGTCCGCCGAGGCGTCCAGCAGCGCCCCGGGCGGCGTGCCCCTCATCAGCAGCGGCCGGACGTCCAGGCCCGGCGCGGACTTCCGGGCGAGCCGGGCGCCGTCGTCGAGGGCCATGGCGCCCATGCGCCGGACGATCTCCAGCGCGTCGGCGTCCCGCGGAGTCAGCGGGTAGGGCCACGTCCAGGCGTGGCAGACCACCAGGGGAACCTGCCGCAGGGACGCCTCGGCGGCCGCCCAGCGCACTGCCCGTTCAGCGGCCGGCGAGGCATCGAACCCCACCAGAACAGCAGATCCGTCCATTGGAGGTCACCTCCTGGTTTCGAGCCTCACCTATCGGAGGGACCGCATGCAGGGGCATGGGTCCACCCGCGCACAGGACCTTCGGCCCTGGGTGCGCGCGGCGGGCGATCGCAAGCTGGAGATGAGAAGGAGGTGCGGTCATGGACATCGGATACGCCCTCGTGGCCGCCGCGCCCGGCGATGGCTGGGGGCACATGGGAAACGGCGGCTGGTCCGGCTGGATGTGGCTGTGGGGGGCGGCGATGGTGCTGTTCTGGGTCATCGTGATCGGTGCGGCGGCATGGCTGGTCGCCCGTGCCGCGACGCCGCACCGCACGCGCCCGCCGGCCCCCGGCGCAGCGCGGCCGGACCGCGCCCGCGAGATCCTCGCCGAGCGCTACGCGCGCGGTGAGATCAGCACCGAGGAGTACGACGAGCGGCTGGCCAAGCTGCGCGAACACGACGTCCGCGTCTGACCCGCACCGCCGCCGCGGCGACCCGGCGTGCGGGCCCGATGAAGGCGAGACCACCGGGAGGAACGAGCATGACAGCGCACCCGCCGCTGGAAGGGCGCCCCGCCGCCGGCCTGATGACCCGGGACCTGCTCACCATCGCCGCGAGCGAGTCGGTGCTGATGGCCTGGGAGCTGATGTGCAAGGCCGAGGTGCATCATCTGCCCGTCACCGACGACGAGGGCGGCTTCCTGGGCGTCGTCGACGCGCAGACCCTGACCTCGACATGGAGCGCGGCCGGCCCGCAGCACGCCCGCCGGCCCGTGACGAGCCTCCTGCCGCCCCGGCCGCCCGCCGCGGTGCGGCCGTCGGCCACCGTCCGCGAGGCGGCGCGCGCCATGCTCGATTCGAACACCGACTACGTGCCGGTGACCGACGACCGCGGCGTCCTGGTGGGCCTGATCACCGCACGGGACCTGATCGGCGTGCTCGCCGGGCTGGAGCGCGAGGCCGCCCCGCCCAGCGGCGGCATGCCGTCCCTTTACCGGATCGAGCCTGTACTGCCCCGCACCCCGCAGGCCCACCCGGGGCACAGCGCCTTGCCGCCCGACTGAGGGAAAACCGGGATGTCTTTGGCCTCGGCAACGTGTGATCCATGGCCGTGGGGGCAGTGCGTTCCAGAGGAAACGTGAAGGGTGGCACTCCGCCGCTGGGGGAACGGAGCCATCCGCATCGGCCACGTCCCCTACGGAGGGTGCCGCTCAGATCCGGTTAAGGGAGGCATCATGAGCGCACTGGAGCGGCGCGAGCCGCGCAGCATCTTCCCCGATCTGTTCGACTGGTTCGAGTCGCCGTTCTCCATGTTCCGCACCGGGAACGGCCAGACGATGCGGGTCGAGAACTACATCGAGAACGGCGACCACGTGATCCGCGCCGAGCTGCCCGGCATCGATCCCGACAAGGACGTCGAGATCACCGTGACCGGCGGCGTCCTGCGGATCCACGCCGAGCGCCACGAGGAGAAGAAGGAGGCCCACCGGTCGGAGTTCCACTACGGCTCCTTCACCCGCTCCTTCACTCTCCCGGCCGACGTTGACGTCGACGACATCAAGGCGAGCTACGACAAGGGCATCCTCACCGTCCGCGTGCCGATGCCCGAGGCCGCCAAGGCCGAATCCAAGCGGATCGCCATCGAGAAGTAGCGACATATTGTGAACGCGCCGGAAGAGGCCCGGTGGACCGGGCCTCTTCCGCATACCGCCATCCCTCGGTCTCGTTCTCTATCTCTCTCGTTCTCTATCTCTCGGTCTCGTTCTCGGACGCGGCGGGGACGACCGCGACCGGGCAGTGCGCGTGGTGGATCAGCGCGTGGGTCACCGCGTGGCTGCGCGGGACCGGCAGCCCCGTGCGCGGGCGCGTGCCCGCGATCACCAGGTCGGCGTCGCGGGACGCGGTGACGAGGGCGGCGGCGGGGTTGTCCTGGACGATGTCCTCGACCACGTCCACGCCCGGGTAGCGCTTGCGCATCGGGGCGTGCGCCTCGATGACGCGCCACCGCGCCCGCTCCTCGATCCGCTTCAGGTCGGCTCCCGCTCCGGGCTCCTCCAGCGCCTCGGGGAACCGCCAGGCGTGCACGACCCGCAGCCTGGCGTTGCGCGCCGCGGCGGCCCCGAACGCGTACTCCAGGGCCGCGGAATCGTCTCCGAGGCCGATGCCCACGGCGATCTCCGACCGGTCGGCCTTCGGCTCGCCGCGGACCAGCACCACCGGGGACGCGGCGCTGCGGACGACCCCGAGCCCGACCGACCCGAGCAGGAGCCCGGCGAAGCCGCCCAGGCCGCGGTGCCCCACCACCAGCTCGAACGACTCCCTGGACTGCTCGGCCAGCACCTGGACGGTGCGTCCGGAGGCCAGTTCGACGCTCACCGGAACCTCGGGCCGGCGGGCGTGCGCGACGCGCTCGGCGCCCGCGAGCACCTCGCCGCCCCTGCGGGACAGCGATCCCGCCTCGCCGGGCGCGAGGGTCAACGGGATGTCGAACGGCCATTTCTCTATGGCGTGCACGATCTTCAGACCGCGCTTGTAGCGGGCGGCCTCATCGGCCGCCCAGGCCACGGCGTGCTCGGACGGCGCCGAGCCGTCGGCGCCGACGACGATCGGGTCGGACATGGCCAGCTCCTCTTCTCGCTCTTCCTGGGGCGTCCCCCGGCTCACCGGTCCGGGACGACGACCACGGGGCAGTGCGCGTGGTGCAGCACCGTGTGGTTGACCCGGCCCAGCGCCATCCCGGCCAGGGGCGCGCGCCGGCGGCGAGCGCCGACCACGACCAGTGCCGCGTTCCCCGACGCCTCCACCAGCGCCTGGGCGGGAGTCCGGTCGGACACCAGCCGCTCAACCGTCACGTCCGGGTACCGTTCCCCGTAACCGGCCAGGGACTCCGACAGCTCAAGCTGCTCGATCACCCGGCGGCGCGGGGAGAACTCCCCGCCCACCGCGTGCAGGGCGAGGATCTTGGCGCCGCGGGACGCGGCCTCCCCGAACGCCCATTCGATGAAGGAGCGCTCGTCGTCCAGCCCCTCGATCCCGATCACGATCTGCCGCGGCGCGTCGGTGGGGTACGGCGCCGACCGCGACACCACCAGCACCGGGCAGCGGGCGTGCGCGGCGGTGTACAGGCCGACGGAGCCGAACAGCAGGCCCTCGAAGCCGCCCTGCCCGCGCGACCCGACCGTCACCAGGTCCGCGTGCTCGCTCTCCCCCACCAGCGCCCGGCCCGGATCGGCCGGCACGAGGCGCGTCTCGACGTCCAGCCCCGGATGGAGCTTCAGCGCGTACTGGCGGGCCTCGGCGAGCAGGTCCTCCCGCTCCCCGGTGAGGCGGCGCAGCGCGTCCGGCGGGATCGACCCGTCGTCCAGGAGGGCGCGGGAGCCGTGCACGAGGAGCAGCGGCAGCCGATGGCGCACGGCGCGGTCCGCCGCCCAGTCCAGCGCCCGCCACGCGTGCGCGGAGCCGTCAATTCCCACGACGATCGGAGTCCGCATCGTCCATCCCTCCCGGGGAGCCGTTCGGTTCACCTTCGACGCTAGGCCGCGCCTTTCCGGCATTCAGCGGCCAAAGGTCCCGCCGGCCGTGGGACGACGGTCACCGGCCCGGGCACGGCCGGAGGCCGCGGCCCCGCTCCGGGCCGCGGCCTCGCGTTCGCGGGGTCAGCGGGTCAGGACCACCTTGAGCGCGCCGGACTGCGCGGCGTCGCCGAAGACCTCGTAGGCCTTGATGAACTCCTCCATCGGGAAGTGGTGGGTGGCGAACCGCCCCGCGTCCAGCTGCCCGCCGGCGACCAGCCGCAGCAGGGTCGGCGTGGAGTAGGTGTCCACCAGCCCCGTGGTGATCGTGATGCCGCGGATCCACTGCTCTTCCAGGTGCAGCGTGGCGGGGCCGCCGTGCACGCCGATGTTGGCGATGCGCCCGCCCGGCCGGGCCAGGGCCACCGCCGCCTCGAACGTCGCGGGCACGCCGACCGCCTCGATGGCCACGTCCGCGCCCAGCCCGCCGGTGAGCTCCCGCACCGCCGCCAGCGGGTCCTGGCGGGAGTTGTTGACGGTGGTGTCGGCGCCGAAGCGCTCGGCCGCCTCCAGGCGGCTGTCGGCCAGGTCGATCGCGATGATCCGGCTGGGGCTGAACAGCCGCGCCCCCATGATCGCCGCCAGCCCGATCGGCCCGGCGCCCACGACCGCGACCGTGTCGCCGGGGCGGACCGCGCCGTTCAGCACGCCGACCTCGTAGCCGGTCGGCAGGATGTCGGCCAGCATCAGCACGTCCTGCGCGGGCACCCCGTCCGGCAGCGGGTGCACCGAGGTGTCGGCGAACGGCACCCGCACGTACTCGGCCTGCGTCCCGTCGATCTTGTGGCCGAGGATCCAGCCGCCGCCGCCCGCGCACAGCCCGTAGCGGCCCTCGCGGCAGAACCGGCACGTCCCGCACGCGGTGATGCACGACACCAGCACCTGGTCGCCGGGCTTGACCGTCCGCACGCCCGCACCGACCGCCTCGACCGTCCCGACCGCCTCGTGCCCGAGGATCCGCCCGTCGGTCACCGCCGGGACGTCGCCCTTGAGAATGTGCAGGTCCGTCCCGCAGATGGTCACCGCGTCCACGCGCACGATCGCGTCGCCGTCCTCGACGATCCGCGGCTTGGGCACCTCCTCCCACGCCTTGCTTCCAGGCCCGTGGTACACCAGCGCTCGCATAGCGCACCTCCTCCATCGATTCGGCTCCGGTCTTCAGCATTGGTCTGCGCGGAGCGGCGAGGGCAGTGCCCAACGTCCCGGCGTCAGGGGTGCCAACGTCCCTCAGCCCGTCCCGGCGCTATGCCCGGCTCGACACCGCCCATTCCGGCGCTGTCGCCCTGCTCGCCGGCGGATCGGCGGGCGTTCAGCACTGATCGGCGGCAACGTCGCGGCGGAGCTGAAGAGGCTCCGCGGCGGTCGCCACAAGATCCCGTAAACGGCGGGACATCCTGCGTGCGCAACGGTATGAACGAATCGGCCAGAGCTTTGTCATCGGACGAATGAGCGATGCGGGGACGCTGAGCGAGACAACCGCACCGCGACTGAGAAACCGTCCCGAATCTGGTCCGAACACGTCCCCGAACCCCGCGGCCGACTCGTAAGGAGATCCCCATGAGCGACACCGACCAGCGCAGCCGCCGATCTGGGCGCGGAACGATCCAGCGGATGGACAACGTAGCCATCGTCGTCGACGACCTCGCAGCCGCTGTGGCCTTCTTCGCCGAACTCGGAATGGATCTGGAAGGCGAGGCGACACTCGAGGGCGCCGTGCTGGACCGCCTCCTCGGGCTTGAGGGAGTCCGAACGGACATCGCGATGATGCGCACTCCGGACGGCCACGGACGGGTCGAGCTGACCAAGTACCGCACACCGCCGAGCCTGGACGGTGACGCGCACGCTCCGCCGCACACGCTGGGCGCGCATCGCATCATGTTCGCCGTCGACGACATGGACGACGTCCTCGAACGCCTGCGGCCGCACGGAGCCGAACTCCTCGGCGAACTCGTCCAGTACGAGGACAGCTACCGGCTCTGCTACCTCCGCGGCCCGGCAGGCATCATCGTCGCGCTGGCCGAGCAGACCAACTGACAGAGTCGCCCCCGCATCAGGGCGCGCCCTGAAAGTCAGGTCACCCCCTGGGGGTGTGAGGGTGTGCCCGCCAGGCGGCGCTGCCGTTCGACGGTGGCCAGGTAGAAGGCCCAGGCGAATGCGAAGCTGGTGAAGAGGCTGGAGACGAAGAACAGCCATGGGCGGCCGATGCCGCGGCGGCGGCCGTCGATGATCGTCATGAGCGGCAGCAGGATCACGTTGCCGATCGTGTAGTCCTGGCCGGCGGAGTTCGCGGCGGGGTCGGTGAACATCAGGTCGATGTACTGCGCCCAGCTGCCGTCGCCCCAGATCGGGTTGACGTTGCCGAGGAGCGACAGCACCTCGTCAGCGCCACGCCGCCCCGCAGTTTTGTCATTATTGTCGAAACAGATAGGTTCAGGCGCATGGCCAAGCCGGCGCAGACGGCGCGCAGCGAACGCACCCGCGAGGCGCTGCGGCGCGCCGCTCTGGTCCGGTTCCTCGCCCAGGGAGTGGAGAACACCTCGGCCGAGCAGATCGCCGCCGACGCCGGGGTGTCGCTGCGGACCTTCTACCGCCACTTCGCCTCGAAGCACGACTTGCTGTTCGCCGACTACGACGCCGGCCTGCACTGGTTCCGCAGCGCGCTGGCGGCCCGTCCGGACGACGAGCCCATCATCGGGTCGGTGCGGGCGGCCATCTTCGCCTTCCCCTACGACGTGGAGGCCGTCACGCAGATCGCCGCCCTGCGGGCCGAGGCGCTCGACCCCTCCCAGATCGTCCAGCACATCCGCCAGGTCGAGTCGGACTTCGCCGAGGCGGTGGCCGAACGGCTCGCCCGCCTCACGGCCCCGGACGGCGGTGCGCCGATCGGCGAGCGGCTCGCCGTCACCGTGACCGCGCGGTGCGTCGCCGCCGCCGTCTTCGGTGCGATGGAGGTCTGGATGCTGGGCGAGGAGCGGTCCTTGGCCGAGCTGGCGCAGCTGTGCCACTCCGCGCTCTCCTCGATCGAGGCCGGGATGGTCGATGGCATGTTTCGTCACTATTGACGAAACCTGGAGGGCGTGTCAGCCTCCCGGAGAGGCCACGGGAACCGGGGAGGCGGCGCGATGCAGCGCTTCGACGCGATCGTCATCGGCGCGGGGCACAACGGGCTGGCGGCGGCCGCCCTGCTGCAGCGGGCAGGTCTGCGGACCGTCTGCCTGGAGTCCAAGCGGTACGCCGGCGGGATGGCCTCCACCGTCGAGCTCTTCGACGGCTACAAGTTCGAGATCGCGGGCTCGCTGCAGTTCCCGACGTCCGCGACGGTCAGCCGCGAACTCGGCCTGGACGCGGTGCCCACCGTGGACGTGGACGTCATGTCGGTGTCACTGCGCGGCGTCGGCGACGACCCGCTCGTCTACTACACCGACCCGATGCGGCTGATGACCCACCTGAACGAGGTGCACGGCACCGAGGTCGTCAACGGCATGGCCGAGCTGATGGCATGGAGCCGGGCACCGGCCCGGGCACTCGGACGCTTCGACGCCGGGTCGCCACCCAAGACGCTGGACGAGATGTACGCCTGCGCGACCAATGAGCGCGAACGGTCCAGCATCACCGACCTGCTGTTCGGATCGGTCACCGACGTGCTCGACCGCTACCTCCCCGACAAGGACAAGCACGGCGCACTGCGGGGGATGCTCGCCTTCCTCGCGGTCAACACCACCTACCGCGGCCCGGCCACGCCGGGGAGCGCCGCAGCTCTGGCCTTCGGCCTGGCCGTCCCCGACGAGAGCACGGTTCTGATGAAGAAGCCGCGGGGCGGCATCGGAGCGCTCACCGCGCACCTCCGGGACCTGTTCACCTCCGCCGGCGGAGAGCTGCGGCTGCGCACCGAAGTGACAGAGATCCGCGTCGTGAATGGACGCGTCGTGGGCGTCCGGACCAAGGACGGGTCAACGCTCGACGCCCCGATCGTCGTCTCCTGCATCGCCCCCGACCTGACGATCACCCGCCTGGTCCCGTCCAGCGCCGTGGCCGCCGACGTGCGCCACCGCTTCTCCCGCGTCGACCACCGCGGCAGCTACGTCCAGATGCACTTCGCGTTGGACGGCGCACCGGAGTTCGCGGCACCCTACGAGCTGCTCAACGACCCGTCGATGCAGGCGGCCATCGGCCTGTTCAGCACGCCGGAGGAACTCCAGCGGCAGTGGGAGGACTGCCGCCGCGGGATCGTGCCGGCCGACCCGGCCATCGCGTTCCAGATCCCCTCGGCACACGACCCCGGCCTCGCGCCGCCGGGCAAGCACGCGGCATCGGCGTTCTCACTGTGGTTCCCCATCGAGGCCGACCGCGCCGACTACGCCCGGTTGAAGGCCGAGATGGGACAGCGCGTGATCGACAAGATCACCCGGGTGGCACCCGGCTTCGCCGACCTCATCACCAAGCACACCACGTTCACACCACGCCACATGAGCACCATGTTCGGGGCGCCGGGCGGCGACTACTGCCACGGCCTGCTCCACCCGGAGCAGATGGGTCCCCACCGCCCCGGTCCGACCGGATACGCCGACCGGCCGCTCGGCATCGACGGGCTCTACCTGGGCAGCGCGGGTTGCCACGGCGGCCCGGGCATCACCTTCATCCCCGGCTACAACGCCGCCCACGCGGCCCTCACCGACAGCTGACCCGACGCCCGTCTGCGGTGCTCACCGAGTGTCCGCCACCTGGGCGGACGGGCCGCTCCGCATCAGCGGGCGACCGGCCGGCGGACCTGGTTCACCAGTAGGTCACAGACCACGCCATCGTCGGTGTCGTCACGCACGGCTCCGCCTTCAGAGCCTCACCCTCGACTCCGGCGATGACACACCTACCCGTGGCCTTGTTCAGGATCGCCATGTTCTGGTGGGTCCAGAAGTGACGCGAGTCCCTGTTGTCGCACGGCACCAGCGACATATAGGGGTAAGGCCAGCCCGAGTAGGGGACAAGGCACTGCCCCGTCTGGAGGCTGATCAGGAATCCGCCGTTCCACCATCCCCATCGCTGCCCCACGTCAGTGGAGTTGCATCGACCGTAGTAGGCCGCGCCGGTGTTGGAATCGAAACACAGTCCCGTCAAGGGGTTCATGATCTTGAATGGACCCGGAATCCCCGGCCACGTCATCCCTGCCGGCTGCATGTCCCCCGACGCTCTGGCATGGTCAGCCGGTGACTGGGCTGCCGCCGGAGAAGCTCCCAGCGGCGCCAGTACGGCTGTCAGCGTGAATACCACACCGATCCTCTTGTTCCGCAGCATTCCTCTCCCCAGTCTTTGCACTTTGCAGTCCGGAAACGCCGATCTGACCGGCGTTGAGTCCCGTATTAAGGATGCGGGCTGCGGCTGAACATGTGTTACAAATAAGCGCACACGTCTTTAGTCTGCGGGCACAACCTTGTGCTACTCGGGATCGAGGACGAGTGCGGGTGACAGCAGCACTCGGCCGCCCTGCAGAGGACGGGAGCAGGCATGGCGGCGATGCTGCGACCAGCGCCATACCCGTATGGGTGCAACACAGCAGTCCTTTGCCTGCTTCTTTCCAGCGGCCCGCACTCCCATCGTCGGGCAGCAGGACGAGACCAGCACTCCCTGACGCAGGGGCCGTTTCCAGGCCCGGCGGGAGATGTCAGGAACGGACCGTGACCCGGCGGATGAGGTGCACGTCGGTGAGCGGTCCTGTAGACGAGGCGAACCCGAACCTGACGGTGTCCGGGATGGGCTCGGGGGCGGGGAAGCGTAGAACCTGGCGGAAGCCCCCTCCGTCCTGGAAATCGACGTCGACCGTCACGACCGGGTCCGGCTCGCGCGCTATGGCGACACGGACGATCCGCTTGACCGGTTCCAGCAGGGCCTCGGCCCGCGTCGGCGCGACACCGGCGGGCATGGCCGCCAACTCGCCGTGGAGTCGGCCCGGTAGCGTCGACCGCCAGGTTCCGGTGGACGTCTTCTCGCCCATAGTGGCGGCGAGGACGCAATATCCTTCGGCGCCGTTCCCTGGACCGCGGGCGGTCACGACGTTGGGCCCGGGAGGAGGCGGTTGAAACGACGTGCCCGCCGGGGAACGCCGCCTGCAGCCGTTCCCGCGTCTTTCTCCGTCCCCGACGTAGTCGCCCAGCACGTCGAGTCCGATGCCGAGGTAACCGCCTGCGACACCGGGAACGAAGTCGGCTCCCGGACTGTCGTCCGGCAGTCTCTGGGCGTAGCCGAGGCTTCCGCCGAAAGCGCCCGGAGTGGTGAGCCGCTCGGCGCCGTCGGTGAGGAAGAAGGAGATCCCGTCGGCGGGCGTCCGCGTGGTGCTGCCGTACTGCCACTGCTCGAACGTCACCTCAAGACCGTCCTGCACCGGGACCGGCGAGTCGAAGAGCACGGCGCCGGTCTCTTCGAAGTGGGCATCGGTGAGCTGCAGATAGCCGTGCGGCGCCGCACCCACCGGCGGGACGGGGCCGGCCGGGTCCGGATGGCAGCCGCCGAGCGGATGGTTCGCGGCTTCCTCGACCTTCCCGCCTCGTGGAGCACCCGTCAGGCAGGCGGCCCCGTACCCGACGAAGCGGGTGTCCGCGGTGGCCCCGGTGAACGCCTCGTCGACCAGCACCGCGTCACGTCGCTCGTCTGCCGCCGGAGAACGTCCGGCCGCCGTGAGCGCCGCGACCATTCCGATCGCCGCGATGGCACGAAGCACCCCATGGCCCATGTTGTCGACCTTCCCCGCTGTTCGAAAAGTCTCCTCCCGCCGCATTCATCAGAACATGAGGTCACGGCCGGCCCGCCGGATTTCCTCGATCATGTCGATATTGCCGCTAGATCATTACCAGAAAGCGTGTCATCTTTTCGAACGGCCACGCGATCGCCATAACACCGTCATCGTCGATCACCTTCCGGAACACTCGGCGGAGAACCTCCGCCACGGCATGGCTCCACGGCTCTGCTCACAGGCTGTCCGGGATCATGACGTTCCGCCCGGTTTCAGCTTCTTCCGCCGGTGCGTTAATTCGAGCCGGACTCTGCCTGGCTCAGATCTACGACGCAGAACCGGTTTCCGTCCGGGTCTGCGAGGACGACGAAGTCCGGATCCGGTGGGTAGAGGTCCCAGTCGACTCGGCTCGCTCCAAGGCCGATCAGACGCGCGACCTCGGATTCCTGCTCCTCTGCGGTGTCCACGAACAGGTCGAGGTGCAGACGGGGATGGGGCTCGACCGGCGACTCGCTGTGCATGAGACCCAATGCCGGGCCGGACCCGTCTGCGTGCTCCAGCGTCCTCCAGCGCGGGCTTTCCTTCTCCGATACGGAAACAAGGTCCAGCGCCGCCGTCCAGAAGGCCGCGGCGCGGGGGATGTCGGTCACGCCGATCACAGGGAATCCGAGTCTGAGCACGGAACCGAGTCTAGAGACCCGAGAGCCACCCCATCGCAACCGTCACCGAGCACATGCTCATGCCGCTTGTGCGTTGCTCCCGGTGGTGGGCGATGGATGCGATCATGGTCGTGAGGAGGTGCCGTGAAATCAGGCGGAGCCAGCCGGACGGCGGTCTTCGTGTGCCAGGGGCGTGCGGTGGCGGATGGCCGGTGGGCCGTGGGCCGGTTCAGCGATCCAGTGGCCAGGCAGTTGCTTCGGCCCGAGGAGCTGAAGCCGGTAGACGCGGCACGGGCAGACGCCGCCCCTGGCCCGGATGGCGGCCGGGAGCGGTGGGCGGTGGAATCCGTCCGGGCCTGCGCCGAAATCGTGGTGCCCCGCACCGTGATGATCGACGACACGGTGACCAGCGCCGTTACCGATGGGGACTGCAAGCAGGTCGTCCTGCTCGGCGCCGGGCTGGACACCAGGCCATGGCGCCTGCCGGCCCTGGAGACGGCGACGGTGTTCTGCGTGGACCACCCCGCCACCCAGGCCGACGCGCAAGCCCGTGCCTCGGAGCTCAGCCCCGTGACCCGGCACCTGGTGTTCGCCGCGGTCGACCTGACCACCCAGCCGCTGGATGCCGCCCTTGAGTCCGCCGGGCATGATCGGACGGCACCGACAGTCTGGCTCTGGGAGGGAGTCGTGCCCTACCTGCGCAAGGCCGACGTGGCGACGGCTGCGACCGCGCTGGCGCGCCGGTCGGCCGAAGGCAGCGTCCTGGTGGTGAACTACCAGACCCCTTCCCTGACGGCCGGCCTCGGCCGGGGCTTGGCCAATCTCGTCGCCCGCATCGGGCGCATCGAGACCCCCACCGCGGACGAACCGTGGCGCTCGGCGTGGACGCCCGCCGGGATGGCCGAACTCTTGGCCGCACGGGGCTTCGCCGTTGAGCAGGACGCCGACCTGCTGCAACTCGCCCACGACCTCGGCTCACCCGCCAAGCACAGTCGATCCCTACGCAACGGGCGTGTTGCCGTCGCCCGTTTCACCGGCGCCGCTCCCGCAAGCAGCTGACCGCCCCCGTAATGGCGGCCCCGGCGCCCGGCCACTCGGCCCGAGAAACAGACCCTCAACGGCCAAGCGGCTTCTGGCTGCTTGGCGCTCGTTAGGACCCTGGATCCTGGTCTGGTGCTCTGCAGAGCCTTGCGTAGCGTCCGGGTGTCATGCCGAACGCTGCCTTGAACATCCTGGTGAAGTGGGCCTGGTCCGCGAAGCCGACTGCGAAAGCGGTCTCCGCCAGGGGCCTGCCCATGCGCAGTTTCTCGCGGGCGAGGTCGAGACGGCGCATGACCGAGTATCGGTAGGGACTGGTGCCGTATAGGGCACGGAACTGGCGTGCGAACTGATAGCGGTCAAGGCCGGTCACCGCCTCCAGCTCGCTTGAGCGCACGATTGCCGGACGACTGTCCATGAACTCTCGGCCGCGTTCGAGGGCGGGCAGGTCGACACGGCCGGGCCGGTCAGGAACGCGGGTGCCTGCGCTGCACCGGAGCAGGCCCTCGGCGATCTCCAAGACCAGAGCATCGAGCGCCAATGGCTCGGCCGTCGAGTCGAACGCCGCCCGTATCGTGCGCGCGAGGACCGGGTCGTCGGCCACGGGGGCCGCGAAGGGCAAGGAAGTCGGTCGTCCTGTGATGGCCGGCAGGGCGTCCGCGATTCGGGCCGGTGCGACGTAGATCTGCGCGTAACCGAGGAGGTCCGGCCCGTCGGCCCAGCCGTCGTGCGGCTCATCGGGATGCAGCACGAAGACCTGTCCCGGGGCGCTGCGCCGCACGGCGCCCCGGTAGTGGAACGCCTGCGCCCCCGTTTCGGTGACTCCGACGGCGTACACGTCGTGCCGGTGCCGGCTGTACGGGTGGCCGCGCAACCCCGCCCGGAACAGCTCCACGCCATCGACGGGTCCGCTGGTCTCCACCCACTCGCCGGCATCACACGAACCTTCAAGACCGCTGGGAGGCGGTCCGGCCACGCTGGGCGCCATATGTGGAGTCTAAGGAGAAGTCATGGGGGTCTCCCTCTCAACGACCCAGACGATCGCGTTCATGACATTCGCCGCGGTGGCCGCGGGAACTCCCGGTCCCAGCAACGTGCTGCTGGCCGCCGCCGGCGCCAGGGGCGGTATACGGCATGGTGTGCCGAGCCTGCTCGGGCAGGTGGTCGGGATGAGCGCCCTGCTGCTGGCCGTCACCCTGGGAATCGGCGGCCTCCTCCTCGACCGCCCGTGGCTCCTGGAAACCCTCAAGTGGGGTGGCGCGCTGCTGCTTTGCTGGATGGCCTGGAACATCGCGACCGCAACGTTTTCGGAAGGGGACGCGAGCGCCCCTGCTTGGTCCGGCTTCCTCGGCATGGCCGCCTTCCAGTGGGCCAATCCCAAAGGCTGGCTGATCAGCGTCGCGGCGAACGCCGCCTTCCTCGACCAGCACGGCGGAATCCTGAGCCGATCCCTCACCCTCACAGTTCTGTTCATGCTCACCGCTCTGCCCTGCTGCCTGCCGTGGCTGGCCTTCGGCGCCGCACTTCAGCACACCCTCCGCACGCCCCGGACCTGGCTCGTCTACCGCTCTGTAATGGCCGGCCTGCTGGTGGCGTCGGTCGCCCTCTTCGTCTGGCCTCACCGCTGATTCGAACTGGGCGAAGACCTTCACCGACCCGCGCCGCCTGACGCGCGGCGACTCATGCCGAGTGGCCTGGAACCCACGAAGCGCGGGTTAGCGAGTACCGCCGCATATGGGGTGGTCTCGGTGTGCGGGATGGGCTTCTCGTCACTGCTCCGGCGCGGACTTGGAGTCTTCAGTCGTCTCGGACGCGGCAGCACTGCGGCGGGCTCGCAGTGCGCGGACTCGGCCCCGGCTCGCGCATGCCGGGGATGGGCACCAGCGCCGCCGCCCCGGCGGGTCGATGAACACGCCCCTGCAGTCGTCTTCCGGGCAGATCTTGAGAGCCAGGCGGTCTGAACCGGTCATCTGATCGACGGCCTGGCGGGCGATCCGGGCGAGGGCGTGCGCGGTCGTCGCCGGGGGCTCGCGTCGCAGCCGGCCGGCCACGGCGAGTTTCACCGGATCGTCGTATTCGGCGAGGAAGTCGGCCAGGTCGGCCACGGCGTCCGCGGGCGGGGGCCGTTCGGCGACGGTGGCGAGCGCCAGGGCGCGCAGCGTCTCGCGCAGCTCGCGCGCCCGGTCCAGGTCGTGCTGGTCAGGCCGGCGCGCCGGAGACAGCTCGCACCGCTCCAGCCAATCGGCGAGGCGGGCGGGTGTGGCCAGGCGCTCGACCGGGTTCGGGCTGAACGCGCGGCCCCTGGTGGCGAGGAGGTTCAACCAGGCGGCGCCGCAGTCGAACCGGAAGGCGAGCTTGTCCTCTCTGACCATGAGGCAAGTGTAACGCTTCATCCGTTACCGAAAATGATGTAACGTCCCAGGCGTTACACAGTCGTTCGAGATGTGAGGGCGCAGTCATGGCGACGCACCAGGGACTGGCAGAGCAGCTGACCCCCGCGCGGCTGGATCGCGACGAGGGCTACCGGATGCTGGATCTCCTCCAGGACGAGGCCGCCCAGCGGGCGGTGCTGCCCGGCCTCGAACAGATCGCCCCCGGATACGCCGACTGGATCGTCACCGCCCTGTTCGGCGGCACCTACCTGCGGGACGGGTTGTCGCTGCGCGACCGGCAGCTCGTCAACCTGGCCGCGCTCACCGCGGTCGGCGGCGTGGACCCGCAGTTGTCCGGCCACGTCAAGACGGCACTGCGGGTCGGCATGACCCGCCAGGAGGTCGTCGAGGTCTTTGTGCATCTGGCGCCGTACATCGGCGTCCCTAAGGCACTGGCCGGCTTGAGGGTCGCCTCGGCGGCCCTCGCCGAGGTCGAGCAGGAGACCGGACGATGACCGCGGCGATCCGGACCGTGCTCGGGGACATTCGGCCCGAGGAGCTGGGCGTCTGCGACGCCCACGACCATCTGTTCATCAGCTCGCCCGCCCTGCCGGGACGAGCACTGGACGACGCGGTGGCCGCACGCTCCGAACTCGACGCGTTCGCCGCACTCGGCGGCCGGGCCGTGGTCCAGTGGACGCCGTGGGGAATGGGTCCGCGCGCCGGAGAGCTGCCCGCCCTGTCTCGGCAGTCCGGCGTCCACATCGTCTCCGCCACCGGAATGCACCAGGCCCGGCACTATGAGCCGGACGAGCTGGGGCGTGTTCGGGACAGCCTGGCCGAGCTGTTCATCAGGGAGCTGACCAGCCCGCCCGTGAAGGCAGGGATGATCAAAGTCGCCGGGGCCTATCACGGCCTCGACGGCCACGCACGCCGTGTTCTGGCCGCGGCCGCCGAAGCCCACCACGCCACCGGCGCGCCCATCGGCGTCCACCTGGAGGCCGGGAGCGCCGCCCTGGACGTGCTCGATGTGCTGTGCGGAACTCACGGGGTCGCCCCGCACCGCGTACTCCTCGGGCACCTGCAGCGTTTCCCGGACGCGAGCATCCACCGGCAGGC
Organism: Spirillospora sp. NPDC127506; assembly: GCF_040302145.1. NCBI lineage: Bacteria > Bacillati > Actinomycetota > Actinomycetes > Streptosporangiales > Thermomonosporaceae > Spirillospora > Spirillospora sp. NPDC127506. Next base: position 182,197 of record NZ_JBEORG010000005.1, read on the forward strand.
CGCCGAGGCAGGCGCGTTCCTGGTGTTCGACGGCCCCTCGCGGGCGCACCACGCCACCGACTGGCTCCTGCTGGGCAGCCTCGCCGCCCTCTCGGACGCCGGCCACGCTCATCAGATCCTGCTCGGAGCCGACACGGTCACCGCGGCCGCCCGCTCCAGCGCCGACGGCCCCGGCATGCCGTTCCTGCTCAGCGGCCTGCGTCCGCGGATCGAGCGGGAACTCGGCCCAGAACTCGCGTCCGCCGTCTTCACCGAGAATCCGGCCCGCGCCCTGGCGGTGCAATGGCGACAGCCATGACGGATGAAATCCCCGATCCTCTGCCGGTCACAAGACGGAAGCGCGCGGGCGGCACCGTGCCGGCACCGGGGCTCTGTCTAGATGGCCGGCAGGGTCATCACGCCGTTGCCGATGATTGTTGCGTGTCCGCCGACGGTGACCTCGGCGAGTCGTCCCTCCTCCTTGCGAGCGGTGCCCTCTAGCGAACTCGGGCGGCCCATGGCGAGTCCCTGGTCGATCTGCACATGGCAGGTGGCGTCTTGGTTCGGTGAACGATGGGCGATGGCGGCGACCAGAGCTGCGCATGCCGACCCGGTGGCCGGGTCTTCGTCGATACCGAGGGCGGGGGCGAACATCCGGGCGTTCAGCCGGCGACGGTCGCCATTGTCCTCGGCGAAAACGTACAGGTGGGGGGACCAGCCGTCGGCGATGCCGGCTTCCCATGCGGCCCTGTCCAGCACGGCTCGGTCCACCAGGTCCCGGTCGGTCAGGCGCACGAAACAGAACCTCACCCCTACGCTTGCGTAGAAGCTTTCGGCGACGGAGTCCGGGGGCAGTCCGAGAGCCTTGGTGATGGCATCCACCGGGGGCGTCTCGTCAGCGGTCTCATACTCGGGAGACCGCAGGCAGAGTTGTACCGTCCGCCCGTCAATGGCAACGGACACAGGACCGATGCCCTCTTCGAGGACAAACTGCCGCTGAGCGTCACCTTTGCCGAGGCTCGCCAAGACCGCCGCGGTGCCGATGGTCGGGTGACCGGCGAAAGGCAGTTCCTGGAGCGGAGTGAAAATCCGGACCCGGCAGGTGTTGGACGGGTCGCTGGGCGGCAGGACGAACGTGGTCTCCGGGAAGTTGAACTCCCGCGCCAGGCTCTGCATCTCCGTCTCGGAGATGCCCTCGGCGTCCGGGAACACCGCGAGCCGGTTTCCGCCGAAAGGACGGTCGCTGAAGACGTCGACCAGGGTGAACTCGAAACCCATGCCTCAGCTCACCACCACGTCCATCTCGACTGCCGCACCCAGTGGCAGGGCGGCGACGCCGATCGCGGTGCGCGCGGGGAAGGGCTCGGCGAAATGCTTGGCGTACGCCCCGTTCATGGCCGCGAAATCGTCCATGTCGGTGAGGTAGACCCCGACTCGGACAACGTCGCCGAGACTCTTGCCTGCGCTCTCCAAGACGGTCGAGATGTTGGAGAGGATCTGGTCGGTCTGCTGAGCGACGTCACCGTCGATCAGTGCGCCTGTGGCGGGGTCCTGGGCCACCTGCCCGCTCAGGTACAGGAGTCCGCCGCCGTGGACGGCAAGCGAGAACGGCCCTACCGGCGCCGGGAGCTTGTCGCTGGTGATGGCTTCGCGCGCCATGGTCGATACCTCTTCCCTGTGTCATTCCAGTACTTGCTCATCCGGCGGCTCGGCGCCCCGAGACAAGGGCGTCGGCAGTCATGCCTCGGACAGGAATTCGCTGCTCTCCCGGAGCCGGCGCAGTCGCGCGAGCAGATCGGTGACTTCGGCGTCGCCGAACTCGTCCGCGACCTTCCGCTGCACCTCTTCCCACAGCGGATACGCCTCCGCGTGCTTGCGCACCCCGCGGTCCGTCAGCCGCAGCACCCGGCTGCGCCGGTCCGTCCCCGTCATCGCTTCGACCAGACCCGCCTCCACCAGCGGACCCACCTCGCGGGAGCACGTCGAGCGTTCCATGGCCAAGCGTCCGGCCAGTTCGCTGATGGTCAGCGGGCCTTCCTTCGACAGCCGCGACATGATGCTGTAGCCGGTCACGCGCAGGCCGACCCCCGACAACGCCCGGTCGTACAGCCTGTTCACGGCTCGCGTCGCCATCCGCAGCGAGGTGCACACGCAGTCGCTCTCTACCGGCTTCACAGAAAATGAGTGTATATACACGCATTTGCCTGTCAACCCCCTATGCCCGCGCCGTCTCCCTGGAATGCCCGTCCCGGGGTGCGCCGGTGGCCGCCGCGGCCGGCCTGAGGCAGGGGCCGGCGCGCGGCGGTTGCGGTTGGCCTGCGTGCTGCGTCAGATCAGGGGAGGACGGTCAGGGGCGGGTCCAACGTTGGTTGGCGCCGCCGTTGCATGTCCAGATTTGGAGGTAGGTGCCGTTGGACGTGGCGTTGTTGGGGACGTCCAGGCACTTGTTCGCGCCGACGGCGGTGATGCTTCCGTCGGAGTTGAAGCGCCACTTCTGGTTGTTCTGGCCGTTGCAGTCCCAGATGATCACGCTGGTTCCGTTGGCCGTGCCGTTGTTGTTCACGTCGAGGCACTTGCTTCCGTAGACGCGCAGTTCGCCGGCGGCCGTGGAGGTCCACTGCTGGTTGCTCTGGCCGTTGCAGTCCCAGATTTCGACGCGCGTTCCGTTGGCCTGGGACGCTTCGGTGACGTCCACGCATCTTCCCGAGCCCACTCCGCGGATCTGGGACGCGGGGTTGGGGGTTCCGCCGCTGACCCGGTAGACGACGGTGCCGTGCGAGGGCACGCTCGCCGAGATGGAGCCGGTGGTCGAGGTGACGGCGTTCGTCCAGGCGTCGCGGAGGCTGAAGGAGCTGCCGGACAGGCCGATCGCCGAGGCGCTGGTGCTGACGGTCGTCGTGCCGCCGCCCTGGTTGAACAGCGCGACCGCGACGTCGCCGTTGCTGAGCCGTTTGGCCAGGACGCGGCGGGTGCCGTCGTTGCTGATCTGGTCGGCCTGGAGGCCGAGCGAGTCCTGGTTGATGGCGATCAGGTTCTGGTTCTTCAGGATCGTGGCGGTCGCGGAGTCCATGTTCCGCACGTCGTTTCCCGCGATCAGCGGCGCGGCCATGATGGCCCACAGGGCGAAATGGCTGCGCATCTCGGTGTCGGTCATGCCGCCGCGGCCGACCACCATCATGTCGGGGTCGTTGAACTGTCCCGGCTTCGCGTAGCCCGACAGGGGCACGTTGACGTTGACGATGTTCTGGATGCCCATCGGGTAGCCGTTGGTCTGGCCCGAGTCCCAGACGTTCGTGATGTCCTCGGTCGTCCGCCAGATATTGGCGACGTCGCCCCAGTTCCGCTGCGGGCCGGTCTTCTCGTGGATGCTGTTGGGGTTGATGCTGTAGAGGATCGGCCGCCCGGTGGCCGCCAGCGCGTCGCGCATTTTCGCGAAGGTGCGGACCTGGTCGTCGATGCTGCCGGTGGGAGAGCACCAGTCGTACTTGAGGTAGTCGACGCCCCAGGCGGCGAACTGCCGGGCGTCCTGGGCCTCGTGGCCGAGACTGCCGGTGGCGCCCGGATAGGAGCCGAAGTACTGGGCGCACGTACGGTCGAGGGGCACTTCGTAGAGGCCGAACTTCAGGCCCCTGCTGTGCAGGTAGTCGCCGAGCGCCTTCATGCCGCTCGGGAATCTCGACGGATTGGCCCGCAGGTTGCCGGACGAGTCGCGGTTGGGGTCGAACCAGCAGTCGTCGACCACGACGTACTGGTATCCGAGGTCGCGCATGCCGGAGGCGACGATCGCGTCGGCCGCCTGGTGGATCAGTGTCTCGCTGATGTTGCAGCCGAAGGAGTTCCAGGTGTTCCACCCCATCGGCGGGGTGCGGCCCACGCCGTTGTCCAGCGCTTGGGCCTGGGGGGCGGGGGTCAGTGCGACGGCCATCGCGGCGGCCGCGGCCGCGGTGGTCAGCAGCGCGCGGATTCGTTTCCTGCTCATAGATTCGCTCCGCAGTGTCATGGCCCGTTCCGTGGGGTGGATCGTCTGCGGTGACCCGGGCAGCGGGCCCGGCCTTTCACCGGGCCCGCCGCACCGGGCCGCCGCACCGAGTTCGCGACGGCGGGTCCTCCCCGAGCCGGACCCGTGTCACGTCGTCAGCGCTGCAGTGTCAGCAGACCCGGCCGGTAGGGCAGGAGGCCGTAGTCGCCGCCGGAGTTGGGGCTGCGCCCCTGGTAGAGCAGTTGCAGGTTGCAGGGGTCGACGGTGAAGGTCTGGTCGGCGCTGGTGCGGATCAGTTCGCCGTGGCTGATGTCGTTGGTCCAGGTGGCGCCGCTGTTGGCCTTGCCGGCGAAGGGGTTGCCCTCGCTCGTGGCCTGCGGCGTCCACGAACCGTTCAGGCTGGTGGCCGTGAACGAGCGGAAGTAGCGTCCCTGGGAGCCGATCGCCTCGACGATCATGAGGTAGCGGTTCTGGTCCTTGAGCTTGTAGACCTGGACGGCTTCGAACAGGTTGTTGGTCGAATCGCTCATGATCACGGTCGAGTTCGAGCCGAAGTTGCCGGGGAAGTTCCCGATCGGCATGCTGGCCCGGTAGATCTTGCCGTTGTCGCCGGCGAAGAACAGGTACATGTTCGAGCCGTCGCCGATGAGCGTCTGGTCGATGGGTCCCGTTCCGGAGCCCGAGATGCTCCCGGTGAAGAGCGCGTGCTCGGACGACCAGCCGTTCGGGTTGGCGGGGTCGTTGGACGTCCGGTAGGAGAAGGCGCTGCTGCCCCACTGGTAGGCGAGTACCCAGATGTTCTTCGGCGCGAAGTAGAAGAGCGTGGGAGCCACGGTGGAGTTCGACATCGCGTTCTGGCTGACGGACCCCATCTGCGACCAGTCGCTGAACAGGCCGAAGTTCATCGACCCCCATCTCGTCCCGGTGTCGTGGGTGGTCGCGTAGACGAGGTGCTGGCCGTTGTAGGGAGCGACGGTGAAGTCCTTGAGCGAGACCCACCCTGACCTGGGCTGCGCCAGCGGGCCCGTCGACGTCCAGTGGTACGAGGACGGAAGATCGCACGACTGGCCGGGGTCGCCGCTGCCGCCGCCGACCTCGACGAGCTGCCACTGCTGGTTCGCGCCGCCCCAGTCGTCGTACTGGACGATGTTCGCGCCGTCGGCGGTGGAGCCGCCCTGCACTTCGAGGGCCTTGTTGCTGTTGCGCGAGATGAACCTGACATAGCCTCCCGAGCTGTCTGCGAGCCGCCACTGCTGGTTCGTGCCGTTGTGGTCGGACCACTGGACGATCGGGGCGCCGTTGGCGGTGGAGTAGTTGTAGACGTCCAGCACCTTGCCGGAGTGGCGCGACCTCAGGCGGTAGTAGCCGCCGCCGGAGTCGACGAACTGCCACTGCTGCTGGTACTGGTCGTTCCTGGTCCACTGGGTGATGCGGGCGCCGTCGTTGGTCGCGAGGTTGTAGACGTCCAGGGCCTTGCCGCTGTTGCGGTTGACCAGGACGTACCACTTGTTCACGTCCACTGTCGCGGCTAGGGCGGCCTGTGTGTTGATCACGGACAAGAGCACCGACAGCAGGAGCGATGCAATCACCGCCGCACCGGTCCTCAGCATGGACTTCTTCCCTTCGTGGGTGAATGTTACCGCTAACATTTCGAGCCGGGCAGAACCTCTTCTCCATCGGCGATTGGGGGGAGGTGGTGGTGCGCCGGAGTAAATACGAGGCCGCGCGGCTCGTCAAGGGGCAATCTCGTCGAAACGTTTCGTATGCAGGTCGCCCTGCCAAACCGCGCGTTCACGCCGGTGATCGGGCATCTGCCATGAAATGTTTTGAAACTATTGACGAAACGTTCACGGCCTCACACAATGAGTCCCCGACGCCTTGGTGGTGGGCGTTCCGGTGAGGGAACGCGGCGTCTGCTGCACGGCTGTGCCCGTGCCCCTTCTTCGCTTCACTCATGGAGGATCAGACGTGCCCATCAACGTCATGCCCAGGCCCGGAGCCCGCAAGCGGGCTCTTCTCGCCGGCGCCGTCGGACTGCTCACGGCGGCCGCCGCCCTGGTGGCGCCGTCCCCGGCCGTCGCCGCGGAGAGCACGCTGGGCGCCGCGGCCGCGCAGAGCGGCCGCTACTTCGGCACCGCCATCGCCTCGGGCCGGCTCAACGACTCGACGTACACCACGATCGCGAACCGCGAGTTCAACATGGTGACCGCCGAGAACGAGATGAAGATCGACGCCACCGAGCCCAACCGCGGCCAGTTCAACTTCAGCTCCGCCGACCGCATCTACAACTGGGCGGTCCAGAACGGCAAGCAGGTACGCGGCCACACCCTGGCCTGGCACTCCCAGCAGCCCGGCTGGATGCAGAGCCTCAGCGGCAGCAGCCTCCGCCAGGCGATGATCGACCACATCAACGGCGTCATGGCCCACTACAAGGGCAAGATCGTCCAGTGGGACGTCGTGAACGAGGCGTTCGCCGACGGCAACTCCGGCGGCCGCCGCGACTCCAACCTGCAGCGCACCGGCAACGACTGGATCGAGGTCGCCTTCCGCACCGCGCGCAACGCCGACCCGAACGCCAAGCTCTGCTACAACGACTACAACATCGAGAACTGGAACTGGGCCAAGACCCAGGGCGTGTACAACATGGTCCGCGACTTCAAGCAGCGCGGCGTGCCCATCGACTGCGTCGGCTTCCAGTCCCACTTCAACAGCGGCAGCCCCTACAACAGCAACTTCCGCACCACGCTGCAGAACTTCGCCGCCCTCGGCGTCGACGTCGCCATCACCGAACTGGACATCCAGGGCGCCTCCCCCACGACGTACGCCAACGTGGTCAACGACTGCCTGGCCGTCTCCCGCTGCCTCGGCATCACCGTCTGGGGCGTGCGCGACACCGACTCCTGGCGCTCGGACCAGACACCGCTGCTGTTCGACGGCAACGGCAACAAGAAGGCGGCCTACTCCGCCGTCCTCAACGCCCTCAACGGCGGCGGCACCTCCGAGCCCCCGCCCACCTCCGACGCCGGGACGATCAAGGGCGTCGGCTCGGGCCGCTGCCTGGACGTGCCCAACGCCAGCACCAGCGACGGCGTCCAGCTCCAGCTGTGGGACTGCCACGGCGGCACCAACCAGCAGTGGACCTACACCGACTCGCAGGAGCTCCGGGTCTACGGCAACAAGTGCCTTGACGCCGCCGGCACCGGGAACGGCACCAAGGTCCAGATCTACAGCTGCTGGGGCGGCGACAACCAGAAGTGGCGCCTGAACTCCGACGGATCGATCGTCGGCGTCCAGTCGGGCCTCTGCCTGGACGCCGCCGGCTCCGGCAACGGCACCCCGATCCAGATCTACTCCTGCTGGGGCGGCAGCAACCAGCGCTGGACCATCTCCTGACCTTCCGTCCTTCGCGGTGACGGCGGCCCTCGCGGTCGGATGCCCGCCGCGGTGATCACGGCGGGGTGGAGCCAGGAGCGCCCTGGCTCCACCCCGCCGACCATCTGTTTCAGGCGCCCCGCGGCAGGTGGGCCGGGCCGCTGAGGATCGTGGCCCCCGGCCGCCCGGAGCCGGCGCGGCAGGCGGCGAGACGCGGGGACGTGTCTCAGTTCGTCGTCCAGTGCCGGAGCTTCTCGGGGTTGCGCACCGCCCAGATGTGCTTGATCCGGTCGCCTGAGACCTCGAACGCGAACACCGTCACGATGGCGCCGCCATGCTGGGCCACGAGCCCGGGACGGCCGTTGACCGTGCGCTCCAGGATCGCCGTGCCGGCGGGCCTGTGGCCGGCGATCTCGACCCAGGCGCGCGCGATCTGCTCGCAGCCCTCGATCGGGTCCAGGAACGTGAGGGCGAGTCCGCCGCCGTCCGCGACCGCCGTGGCGTCGGGGTCGAGGAGGCCGATCAGGGCCTCGATGTCCTTGGCCTCCCACGCCTGCTTGAAGTCCCTGATGATGGCCGCCTGCCGGGCCGTCGGCGTCGCCGGGTCCTGCGATTCGCGGACGCGGCGGCGGGCCGAGGAGGCCAGCTGGCGGCACGCCGCCGGGGTGCGGCCGACGATCTCGGCCACTTCGGCGAAGGGGTGGCGGAAGACGTCGTGGAGGATGAACGCCACGCGCTCGGCCGGGGTCATCGATTCGAGGACGACCAGGAAGGCCATGTTGACCGACTCGTCCAGGGTGACCCGGTCGGCCGGGTCGGCGAACGCGTCGCCCCGCCGCCCGCTGATCCACTCCGTGCGCTCGGGCAGCGGCTCGGGGATCCACTCGCCCACGTACCGCTCGCGCCGCGCGCGTGCCGAGCCGAGCACGTCCAGGGCGATGCGGCCGGCGACCTTGGTCAGCCAGGCGCCCGGGGACTCGATGGCGCCCCGCTGCTCCCGGGGCATGGCGTACCAGCGGGCGTAGGTCTCCTGCACGACGTCCTCGGCCTCCGCAAGGGAGCCCAGGAGCCGGTAGGCGAGGTTGATCAGGTGGCGGCGCTCCCCCATCAGCGCACCGCCGCCGGAGTCGGGCCGGCTCTGCCCGGCCTCGGATCGGGTGTTCATGGTGTCGCCGGCCCCCTCAGTCGGATCTGTCCTCACCTGTTCGACGAGACAGCACGCGCAGATGTGAGGTCGGCGCGCAGCCTGACATCGCGGGGGGCTGCGTCGTCGTAGTGCCGGAGACGACCACACCGTCCAGCGACAGGGAGCGCAGAGACATCATGACCACATCGACTCCGGCATCACCGTTCACCGACCCCGCACCGGCGCAGCGCCTGGAACGTGCGGCCGCCGCACTGTCGGAACACGGCTTCGCCGTCGAGATCCTCGCCGACGCCGCCGCCGCGCGCACCCGGATCGGACAGCTGATCCCCGAGGGGGCCAGCGTGTTCACCGGGGCCAGCGAGACCCTCCGCCTGTCCGGCATCGACGACGACATCAACGCCGGCGGACGCTACGACGCCGTCAAGCCGCGCGGCCTGGGCATGGACCGGGCCACCCAGATGCGCGAGATCTGGGGGCTCCTGTCCACCCCCGACGTCATCGTGGGCAGTGCCGCCGCGGTGACCGAGACCGGCTCCCTGGTGATCGCCTCGGCCAGCGGAAGCCAGCTGCCCGGCTACGCCGGCGCCGCCGCCCACGCGATCTGGATCGTCGGGGCGCAGAAGGTCGTGCCCGACCTGCCCAGCGCGCTGCGCCGCGTCGAAGAGCACTGCCTCCCGCTGGAGAACGACCGCGCCATGAAGGTCTACGGCCAGCCCAGCGCCATCAACCGCCTCCTCGTCCTCAACGCGGAACCGGTCCCCGGACGCGGAACCGTCCTGCTCCTCCGCGAAGCCATCGGATTCTGAACCGGCGGCACCCGTCACTGAAACCCGCACGGCGGTGGCGCCGGACCAGCGCCACCGCCCCCGGGCAGTGCGGCCGTCAGGGCTCCAGGTCGGTCACGCCCTTGCCGGTCCTGGCCGGCTTCGGCATGCGCCCCGCCCGGCGCGAGCCCGTCCGCCCGTCTCCTTGAGCACCCGTCACGGCCGGGTGCTGCTCCTGCGGACGATCCTCCACGGTGCGGCCGGGGACTTCAGTGGCTCCCCGAGCGCGGCCCGCGCGCAGGCCGCGCCCTGGTCGCGGAGTGACTGCGCGACCGTGGTCAGCCCGAGCTGCGCCGCCACCGCCGCGTCGTCCCACCCGGTGACCGCCACGTCGTCCGGGACGGCGAGGCCGACGGAGCGGACGGCGCGGACGACCCCGGCGGCCTGCTGGTCGCTCATCGCGGCGATCGCATCGGGCGGTTCGGCGGAGGCCAGGAGGGCCGCCGCGATCCGCTCGGCCTCGGCCGCGTCGTTGCGCGCGCACACGGCGACGGTCACGTCCTGCCAGGCGGTGCCGGCCTCTTCGGCCGCGCGCCGGTAGCCCTCCAGCCGTTCACGCGTCACCGGGAACGAGACGTCCGTGATGGCGGCTCCGCTGGTGATCGTGCTGATGCGCTCGCGGGACAGCGGGAAGCCGACCACCGCCGGACGCCGGGCACCGGCGAAGGCGAGCGCGCCCACGGCGTGCGCCGCCGCGCGGTTGTCGATGCTCACCAGTCCCAGGCCGCCGACCGCGGGCCCTCCGTGGACGACGGCGGGACGCCTGGTCCCCCGGACGGCCGCCAGGACGGGGTCGTCGTCGGAGGTCGTCCAGACGATGAACCCGTCCACGGCGGTGTCGGTGATGCGCGGCACGTCGCCCGCGGCGCCGGTGATCGGCAGGATCGTCATGCCGTAGCCCCGGCCTGCGCAGACATCGGCGATCCCCGCCATGAACGACACCGCCTGCGGGTCGTCGAACGCGTAGCTCAGGTGCTCGCCCATCACGACGCCGAGCGTGCGGGTGCTGCCGCGGCGCAGCGACCGGGCGCTGGGATCCGGCCCGGCGTAGCCGAGCCGGGCCGCGGCGGCCAGCACCTTCGACCGGGACCGCGCCGATACGCGCTCCGGCCTGTTGTAGGCGTAGGAGGCGGTCATGACCGACACCCCGGCCAGTTCGGCCACCTGCGCGAGGGTCACCCGCCTTGAGCTCGCGGACGATGCCATGGGGTCCACCCTAGCGGGTTGTGTATCGTTACACAGATGACGTCCGCCGGATCCCCCCGCCGCCTGACCGCTTCGGCGTTCGTGGCGTTCGCCGCGTTCGGCTCGTTCTGGGGCGTGTGGGGCGGGTCGGTGCCGCGGGTGCAGCAGCAGGCCGGCGTCGGCGACGGGCAGCTCGGCCTCGCACTGCTGTTCATCGGCGCGGGGGCGCTGCCGGCGATGCCGCTGGCGGGCCGCGCGCTCGACCGGTGGGGGCCGCGGGTCTCGGCCGCGGCCATCGCCGCCCTCGGCGCCGCGGGCGCCGCGGCGGCGCCGGCCTCGGTGAACCTGGTCGGTCTGTGCGCCGCGCTCGCCCTGGTCGGCGCGGCGAGCGGAGCGGCGGACGTCGCCATGAACGCGGTCGCCGGGCGCGCCGAGAGGGCCGCGGGCCGGCCCGTCATCACCCGCGCCCACGCGGTCTTCTCCAGCCTGGTCGTCCTGGCCGGCCTCGGCACGGGGCTCGCGTCGGCCGCCTCGCTGCCGCTCGCCGCGCCGTTCCTCGCCGCCGCGGCCCTCTGCCTGGCGGCCGGCGCCGCCCTGCTCGCGCATCTGCCCGCGAGGCGCGGCGCCACTGCCGGACGCGGCCGCGCGGCCGGGCCGGCGTCGCCCGGCCGGCATGGGATCGTCCCGTTCCTGCTCGTCGGAGTGCTGGGCGCGCTGTCGTTCGCGAGCGAGAACGCCCACCAGAGCTGGAGCGCGGTCTTCGCGTATCGGGAACTGCGTTCGGGCGCGGGGCTGAGCACCGTCGCGCCCGCCGTGTTCGCCGGGACGGTCGCGATCACGCGGTTCCTGATCGGCGGCCTCGGGCCCGCCCACGCGCGCACGGTCCTGCTCTGCGGCGCGTCCGCCGCCGCGGCCGGCGCGGCCGTCATCGCCGCCGCGCCCACGCTGCTGATCGCCGGGCTGGGCCTCGCGGTCGCCGCGGCCGGCACCGCGGTGCTGTTCCCGACCCTGCTGGGCCTCGTTTCGGTGAACGTCGAGGAGGCCCGCCGCGGCCGCGCGACCTCGGTCGTGACGACGGTGTCCTACCTCGGCTTCCTCGCCGGCCCCGGCTACGTGGGGCTCTGGGCGGACGCCGTGGGCCTGCGCGGGGCCATGGTCGCGGTCGCCGCCCTCGCGGCCGCCCTGCTCGTCCTCACCCCGCCGCTGCTGCGGCTCGGCGGCGGGCGCGGCGGGGAGCCGGGCCCGCCGGACGTCAGGCGGCGCGGGCCTCGGTCTCCAAGTGCACCCCGATACGGGGCGCGTCGATGATCGAGTTGTGCACCGTGCAGTTGTCGACGGCCGCCATCAGCCCATCGGTCTCCGCGTCCGTGAGCCGCGCCGGCGGGCGCAGCCGCAGGTCGATGCGCGACACCCGGACCGGGATGGTCGGGCTCATGGCGTAGCCGGCGACGACCTCCAGCCCCGCGGTGGGCAGGCTGTGCCGGTTCAGGTAGCGCCGCGCGTAGTGGGCGGCGCAGGCGGCCAGCGACGCGACGAACAGCTCAACGGGCGTGGGGCCGACGTCCATGCCGCCCGCCGAGTACGGCTGGTCCACATGTATCACGTGGTCACGGACAAGCACGGCGAAGGCGTCGTTGTCCCGGTGGACGACCAGCATCTCCCTCATCCGGACCATCTCCTCTGCTCCTGATGACGTGTGTTCCAGTCTCCGATCCCGGGGCCCGCCGGGCGTAGTGCCGAAGGTCCCGAGCGGGGAGGACACTCGGCACCGGTGCCCGCGCGCGGACAGCGGCATTGACCTGCGATGTCAGGTGGGCGGCGCTAAGCGTCCGCTGCGGGCGGGGAGGCGGGCGGCGGCTCGGGCGGAGGTTCGGCCGGAGATCCGGGCCGCGGATCGGGCGGGGGTTCCGGTGCGGGCTCGCCGCCGCCGGCGAGCACGGAGGCGACCCGGTACACGACCGCGACGACCGGCACGGCGATGACGGCCCCCGCGACGCCCGCCAGCAGCGTCCCGGCCGTGACCGAGACGACGACCACGACCGGGTGCAGGTTCAGCGTGCGTCCCATGATCAGCGGTTGCAGGAGGTGGCTCTCGGCCTGCTGGACGGCGATCACGGCGGCGAGCACCAGCAGCGCGTCGGTGAGCCCGCCGCTGACGAAGGCGATGAGCACGGCGGCGGCCCCCGCGACGATCGCCCCGGCGAACGGGACGAACGCGGCGATGAACGTCAGCAGGGTGAGCGGCAGCGCGAACGGCACCCCGATCAGCACCAGCGCGAGGCCGATGCCGAGCGCGTCCACCAGGGCGATCAGCACGATGCCGTGCACGTAGGAGACCAGCGCCTGCCATCCGGCCCGGCCCGCCGCGTCGATCTCCGGGCGGCGGTGCGCGGGCACCAGGCGCAGGATCCAGCCCCACATGCCCATGCCGTCCTTCAGCATGAAGAACAGCAGGAACAGGGAGATCAGCGCGGCGGCCGCCACCTCCGCGGCGACGCTCGCGCTGGTCATCGGGTCGGGCGAGGCGCGCCGGGCGGCCTTGACCATGCCGTCGACGATGTTGTCCAGCTGCTGCTCGCTGATCGGCAGGGGCCCGTTGACGAGCTGGTCGCGGGCCCGGTCCAGCCCGCTGGTCAGGCCGCGGCTCATCTCCCTCCACTGCCCGGCGACCTGGTCGCCGACCAGGGTGAGCGCCCCGCCGATCGCGACGAGCAGGGTCAGCAGCCCGGAGAGCGCGGCCGCCCAGGCGGGCGCCCGCAGCCGCCGCACCAGCCGGGCCACCGGCGCCACCAGCGCGGTCAGCAGCAGCGCGGCGACGACCGCCATCGTCAGCGCCATGACCTTGAACAGGACGTAGACGGCCAGCCAGACGGCGCCGGCGACCAGCAGGAGGCACGCGGCCGCCGCCGCGGCGTTGCGCAGCGCGGACGGGACGGACTCGAATCCCCTGCCGGTGGCCATCGCGCGCCACGTACCCGGTCGTCCGGTGCGCAATCGCGCGGTAGCGTCGGACGCCATGCGGGTTCATGTGGGGTGCGCGATGTGGGCGCACGCACGGTGGCAGGGGCGGTTCCTGCCGCCGTCGCTGCCCCCCGGCGAGCGGTTGCGCGCCTACGCGAGCTGGTGCGACGCGGTGGAGGGCAACACGACCTTCTACGCGACGCCGGCGCGGAGCGCGGTGGAGTCGTGGGCGGAGCAGACCGCGCCGGACTTCCGGTTCGTCGTGAAGCTGCCGAAGACGATCACGCATGAGCGGCGGCTCGCGGGGTTCGAGGCCGACCTCCGGTCGTTCCTGTGGGCGGTGGAGCCGCTGGAGTCGCGGGCGCACGCGCTCTGGGTGCAGCTGCCCGGCTCGTTCGGCCCCGGCGACCTCGGGACGCTCGCCGGGTTCCTGCGCGGGCTGCCCGCGGCGCACCGGTATGCCGTCGAGGTGCGGCACCGGGCGTTCTTCGAGGACGCGCGGTGCGCCCGCGACCTGGAGCGGGTGCTCGGCCGGACCGGGGCCGAGTGGGTCCCGTTCGACACCACGGCGTTCTTCCGGAGCCCGCCGACCAGCGACGCCGAACGGGACGCGTGGACGAAGAAGCCGCGCGTGCCGCGCCGGTCGGCGGCGCTCACCGACCGTCCCATCGTCCGCTACCTCGGGCGGGACGACGCCGAGCGCACCGCCGAGGGCTGGCGGTTCTGGGTGGAGAAGGCCGCGGAGTGGGTGCGCGAGGGGCGCTCCCCCACCGTGTTCGTCCACACGCCGGACAACGCCGACGCGCTCGCGCTCGCGCGCCGCTTCCACGGCGAGGTGCGGGCGCTGGCGCCGGAGGTCGAGCCGCTGCCGGAGCCGGTGCCGGCCGAACCGCCCACCCTGTTCTAGGTCCCGGCTCCGGGGGCCCGGCTCCGGGTCTCGTCGTTCCGGGGCTCGTCGTTCCGGGGCTCGTCGTTCTTGGTCTCGTCGCCGGCGCCCAGCATCGCCCGGGTGGCCTCGTCGACGATGTCGCGCATGGCGCGCTCGGCGGCGTCCGCGTCCCCCGACTGGACGGCCTGCGCCACCTCCATGTGCCAGCGGATGGCGACCGGCTCGGGATGCGCGGGCATCAGGTGGTGGTGGGTGCGGCCGGCGAGGACGGCGGCGACCACGCCGCTGAGCGCGGCCATCATCTCGTTGCCGGACGCCTCCAGCAGCGTCCGGTGGAACCGGATGTCGGCGACGAGGTACGCCTCCAGGTCCCCGGACCGGCCGTGGACGGCCATGTCCATGACGGCGCCGGTCAGCGTGCCGCACTGCGCGGGCGTGGCGCGGCGGGCGGCGAGCGCGGCGGCGACCGGCTCCAGCCCGCGGCGCAGCTCGCCGAGCGAGCGCAGCTGCTCGTCGCGGCCGGGGCCGTCCAGCCGCCAGCCGATGATCTGCGGGTCGAACAGGTTCCACCGCGCCCGCTCGGCGACCGTGATGCCGACGCGGCGGCGGCTGGTCACCATGCCCATCGACTCCAGGACGCGGATCGCCTCCCGGACCACCGACCGGGAGACCCCGAACCGGGCCTCCAGCTGCTCGATCCGCAGCACCTCGCCGGCGCCCAGCGCACCGGACGTGATCATCGTGCCGAGCCGGTCGAGGACGCTGCCGTGCAGCCCCGTCTGCGCGTTGTCCACCATGACCCAATCATCACACGAAGCCTGGTGACTCCTGCATAAAGATCTGATTTTTCAGCTCTATCTCTTGTAATGAGCATGTCATTACGGTCACACTCGGGCAGTCCATCATCTTCGCCACGCTCCCGGAGGATGACGCATGCACCCGATCCTGCTGGCAGCGGCGCCGGCGGCCTCGAGCGGGCGGCTCGTGCCGGCGGCGCTCGCCGGAATCGCGCTGATCGTCGTACTCATCACCTACTTCAAGGTCCACCCCTTCCTGAGCCTCACGCTCGGCGCGCTGCTGGTCGGCGCCATCGCCGGGCTGCCCATGTCCGACACCGTCGACGCGTTCGGCAAGGGCTTCGGCGACACCGCGGCCGGCGTCGGCGCGCTCATCGCGCTCGGCGCCATGTTCGGCAAGCTGCTGGCCGACTCCGGCGGCGCCGACCAGATCGTCGACACCATCGTCGGGCGCTCCCGGCGCGCGTTCCTCCCGTGGGCGATGGCCCTCGTCGGCGCGCTGATCGGGCTGCCGATGTTCTTCGAGATCGGGCTCGTCCTGCTGATGCCGGTCATCTTCCTGGTGGCGCGCCGCTCGGGCCTGTCGCTCATCGCGGTCGGCATCCCGGCGCTGGCCGGGCTGTCGGCCATGCACGGGCTCGTCCCGCCGCACCCGGGGCCGCTCGTCGCCATCGACGCGCTCAAGGCCGACCTCGGTCTCACGCTCGGCTTCGGCGTGCTGGTCGCGATCCCGACGGTCGCGCTGTCCGGTCCGGTGTTCGCCCGCTACGCGGCCCGGTGGGTGGACGTCATGCCGCCCCGCCTCTACCTCGACGACTCCGAGGAGGAGGACGGGAAGCCCGCGGAGGACGGGAGCCCGCGGCGCCGCCCGTCCTTCCCGGTCACCCTCGCCACCGTCCTCCTGCCCGTGGTGCTGATGCTGGGCAAGGCCATCGCCGACATCGCGCTGGACGAGGGCGGCGGCGTCCGCACGGTCCTCGACAACCTCGGCACCCCGCTGATCGCGCTGCTCATCGCCGTGGTCGTCGGGATGTTCACGCTCGGCCTCGGCGCGGGCATGAACCGGCGGTCGGTCTCCGCCACGCTGGCCGAGTCGCTGCCGCCCATCGCCGGGATCCTGCTGATCGTGGCGGCCGGCGGCGGCTTCAAGCAGACGCTGATCGCGACCGGGATCGGCGAGATGGTCGCCGACTGGGTCAAGGACAGCGGGTTCTCGGTGCTGTTCCTCGCCTGGCTGGTCGCCGTCCTGATCCGGCTGGCCACCGGCTCGGCGACCGTCGCCACCGTCACCGCCGCCGGCATCCTCGCCCCGCTCACCGGCGCGCTCGACACCGGCGAGACCTCGCTGCTCGTGCTGGCGATCGGCGCCGGGTCGCTGTTCTTCTCGCACGTCAACGACGCGGGCTTCTGGCTGGTGAAGGAGTACTTCGGCCTCGGCGTCGGGCAGACCGTGAAGACGTGGTCCCTGATGGAGACCGTCATCTCCGTGTGCGGCCTGGTCTTCGTCCTGCTGCTGAACCTCGTCGTCTAGCCGGCGGACCGCGGCACCGCGGAGGGGCCCGGGGCCGGGACGTTCGGCCCTGGGCCTCCGCCGTCCGCTGGGCGATCATGGAGGGGCAGGGGTCGGGAAGGCCCGCACGGGTAGGTCAACGGCGTCCTCCGCCGGAAGGAGACAGGCCATGCTGGTCCGGGAGGCGATGACCTCGCCCGTCGTCACGATCCCGCGGACGGCCACGGTCCGCCAGGCGATCCGCGTCCTGCACGAGCACGAGATCACCGCGCTGCCGGTCGTGGACGACGCGGGCCGGCTCGCCGGAATCGTCAGCGAGATGGACCTCCTGCGCGGCGTGTTCGAGCGGGACCCGCGGGCCTTCGCCCGGCCGGTCGCGACGACGGCGAGCCCCGCACCGCGCCTGGTCGAGGAGGTCATGACCCGCGACGTGGAGACCGCGCGGCCCAACACCGACGCGGCGACCCTCGCCGACACGATGATGCGGACCCGGATCAAGAGCGTCCCCGTGCTGGACGGCGACGACATCGTCGGCATCGTCAGCCGCCGCGACCTCATCGCGATCCTCGCCCGGAGCGACGCCCGCATCCACGACGACGTGCTCGCCGCGATCGAGGAGTACGCGCCGGACGGGCGGCGCTGGGAGGTGTCGGTGCGCGACGGCGCCGTCGAGCTGCGCGGCGGCGCGGACGAGCCGGCCCGGCGGATCGCCGACATCCTCGCCCGCACCGTGCCCGGCGTCACCCGGGTCTCCATCCGGGAAGCCGGAGGGCGGGACTGATGCGCGTCATCTCCGAATCGCACCTCGCCAGCATCCTCGCGGGCCTGCCGGGGCGGCCGCGGGTCGTCGCCGGCGGCAACTTCGCCACCCCCCGCCGCGCCCTCGCCGTCCTGGACGGGGCGGCCCCCGAGTACCGGCTGTTCATGCTGAACGCGCAGGACGGGATCCCGGACCGCGACGGCGTCGAGCTGGAGACGCCGTTCGTCGGGGCGGGCATGCGCGGCCTGCCGAACCTGCGGTACTTCCCGTCGCGGCTGTCGCTCGTCCCGAACCTGCTGAAGGAGTCGCTGCCGCCCGACGTCGTCGTCCTCCAGACGTCCACGCCGCGCAACGGGACGGTGTCGCTCGGCATCGAGGTCAACATCCTGCCCGCGGCCGTCGAGGCGGTGCGCGCCCGCGGCGGGCTGGTGATCGCCCAGCTCAACCCGCGGATGCCGTACACCTTCGGGGACGCCGTGATGGCGGTGGACGAGATCGACTACGCGATCGAGTCGGACGAGCCGCTCGCGAGCCCCGTGCCGCGTCCGCCCGGAGACGTCGCCCGCGAGATCGGGGCCAGGGTGGCGGGGCTCGTCCCCGAGCGGGGGACGCTGCAGCTCGGCATCGGCGCCGTCCCGGACGCGGTGCTCGCCTCGCTGCTCGACCGCCGCGGCCTCGGCATCTGGTCGGAGATGTTCAGCGACGGGGTGCTCGCGCTGGAGAAGGCGGGGGCGCTCGATCCCGACACGCCGATCACCGCCTCGTTCGCGTTCGGCGGCGAGGAGCTCTACGACTGGGCGGACTGCAACGAGCGCGTCCGGATGCTGCGCACCGAGAAGACCAACGACCCGAGCCTGATCGCGCGGCGGCCCCGGCTCGTGTCGGTGAACTCCGCGCTGCAGGTCGACCTGTACGCGCAGGCCAACGCCAGCCGGGTGCGCGGGGTGATCTACTCGGGGTTCGGCGGGCAGACCGACTTCGTGGTGGGCGCGCTGCACTCCCCCGGCGGCCGGGCGGTCATCGCGCTGCCGTCGTGGCATCCGAAGGCGGACGTGTCCACGGTCATCCCGCGGCTGTCCGGGCCGGTCACCTCGTTCCAGCACAGCTTCATCGTCAGCGAGCAGGGCACCGCCGCCATCTGGGGCCGCGACTCGGTGTCGCAGGCCCAGCAGATCGTGGACCTGGTGGCGCACCCGTCGGCCCGCGACGAGCTGCGCGAGCAGGGGCGCGAGCTGGGCTTCCCGCTGCGCTGACGGCGCCGCGCCGGCGCCGGCCTACCCGGCGGCCTTGGCCCGCGCCTTCGCCTTCCCCGCCTTCTTCTTCCCGTTCTTCGGGCCCTTCGCGTCCTTGCCGGCCTTGCCGTTCTTCCCGGCGTCCTTCTTGCCGTTCTTCGCGGCCTTCGCAGCCGGGACGGCCGCCGCGTCCCTGTCGGACGCCTTCTGGCCGGACGCCTTCCGGCCGGACCCCTTCTTCCCCCCGGCGTTCTTCCCGGCCTTCTTGCCGTCCTTCTTGCCGGTCTTCTTCGGCGCCGGCGCCTCGACCGGGGCCGCCACCACCGCCTCCGGCGCCGGCTCACCGGCCGCCTCGACCGCCGCGGCGGAGGCGGCGGGCGCGCTCCCGGCGACGCGGTTGCGGAACGTCTGCCCGGACCGGAACCGCGGCACCTGCCCGGCGGGCACCTCGACCGGCAGGCCGGTGCGCGGGTTGCGGGCGCTGCGGGCCGGGCGGGCCAGGCTGTCGAACGTCCCGAACCCGGTGACGGTGACGCGCTCCCCGGCGGACACCCGCTCCATCACCGTGTCGAACACGGCGTCCACATGCCGGCGCGCGACGGACTCGTCGCTTCCCGCACGCTCCGCCACGATCCTGACCAGTTCACTCCGGTTCATGCGCCATGCCCTCCACTGTGGCGATCTGTGGCGCTCAGCGTAATGCGGCGGGGCGGCCGGGACCCGGCAATCGGCGTCCCGGCCAGCGTGTCCTTGCCGCTTCAGCCGGGACCGGCCGGCGCGTCCGGGCGGTCGCGCAGGTGCCGCAGCAGGATGGCCAGGTCGAGCCGCCGCCGCCCGCCGGGGTCGGCGAGCGAGAACCCGAGCTTCGACTCGGCGTGCGCGAGCCGCGCGGCGATCGTGCTGTGGTGCCGGTGCACCCGCGCGGCGGCCCCGCGGGCGGACCCGGCGGCGCAGAACGCGGCCAGGACGGCGAGCGTCCCGGCCCCGTTCGGCTCGGCGGCGAGCCGGTCGAGCGCGGCCACGTCGGCGACGCCGGCGATGTCCTCGGCCCGCATCCGCGCGGCGATGACCGCGAGCGCCCCGAGCCCGTCGTGGCGGACGACGTCCGCGCCGAGCCCGGTGAAGCGCAGGGCGGTGCGGGCCTGCCGCCAGGACGCGGGCGCCTCGATCGCGGGCACCCCGCTGCCGACTCCCACCCGGAGACCGGGCGGGAACCGGTCCGGCAGGCCCTTCGTGAGGACGGCGCGGACGCGTCCGAGCGACACCGCGTGCGCACCCGGAAAGGCGTCCGCGGCCTTGTCGCCTTTAACCGCAAGGTCGCCTGCAACGGCGAGGTCGCCTTCGACGGCGAGGACGTGCACCCGGTCGTCCGGTCCGACGCGCAGCAGGCGAAGCGCCCGCGACCGTTCGAGCTCCCCGGCGTCCTCCGAGAGGACCAGCTCGACGAGCCCGCCGTCCCCCGGCGGCGGCACCGCCTCCAGCAGCAGGCCGGCGGCGATCGCGAACCGCTCCAGCACGATCTCGTCGAGCGGAAGGGGCTCGTCCCTCCCCAGCCACACCCGCCCCGTCTCCGAGAACTCCCGGACCAGGCCGCCGGAGAACGGGTCGGCGCCGGGAGGCTCGTGGAGGGCGAGGCCCAGGGCGGTGTCGGCGAGGCCGGCCGGGCATCCGGCGAGGCGGGCGGTCTCCCGCACGAGGGTCCGCGGGCTCGCCTTCGCCGCGATCAGCGCGTCGAAGAAGCCGATCACCCGGACGGCGTTCTCCGCGTCGGCGTCCAGCGCCGACAGCCGCAGGAGCAGGCCCTTCATGGGGGCAGCGTACGGCACCCGACGATCGGCGGCCCGCGGGCCGTTCTGCCCGGCGGACGGCGGGTGGGCAGGACGGACCGCAGGCCCGACACTGGTGTCGCCGGCCGCACGAAAGGAGCCCTGGTGACCTACGCCTACGACCCGGAACTCGTCCCGTGGATCTCGATGATCCCGCACCTCTCGATCGCCGACATCCAGAAGGCGCGCCGGGAGGAAGGGGACCAGTTCTGGGAGGAGCCGGCGTACGAGCCGCCCGTCCCGGTCGAGACCCGCGACCTCGCCGTGCCGGGCCCGCGGGACGCGCCGGACGTCCCCGTCCGGATCTACCGGCCGGCGGGCCGCGCCGGCGTCCTGCCCGGCCTCGTCTACATCCACGGCGGCGGGTTCGTCCTCGGCAGCGTCGACCTCTACCACGACGACGCGACCGCCATCGCGGCCGAGGCCGGCGCCGCGGTCGTGTCGGTCGAGTACCGGCTCGCCCCCGAGCACCCCTTCCCCGCCGGCCTCGAAGACTGCTACGCCGCGCTGAGCTGGACCGCCTCCCACGCGGGCGACCTCGGCATCGACCCGGGCCGGCTCGCGGTCGGCGGCGAGAGCGCCGGCGGGGGCCTGTCCGCCGCGGTCGCGCTGCTCGCCCGCGACCGCGGCGGCCCGGCCCTGTGCTTCCAGTTCCTCGGCATCCCCGAACTGGACGACCGGCTCGACACCCCGTCCATGCGCGCCTACACCGACACGCCCATCTGGCACCGGCCCAACGCCGAGCTGAGCTGGGACTACTACCTCGGCGAGGGCGTCCGCGGCACCGCCGGCGTCTCCCCGTACGCGGCGCCGGCCCGCGCGGAGGACCTGTCCGGGCTCCCGCCCGCCTACATCACCACCTGCGAGTTCGACCCGCTGCGCGACGAGGGCCTGGACTACGGGCGGCGGCTGATCCAGGCGGGCGTCCCGACCGAGATGCACCACTATCCGGGCACCTTCCACGGCTCCACCATCGTGCGCGGCGCGGCCGTGGCGAAGCGCATGAACGCCGACCGCGCCGACGCCCTCCGCCGCGCCCTCCACCCCGCCGGCTAGCGGCCCGCGCGGGAACCTCAGAGCTCCAGGACGAGGCGGGGCCCGCGGGCGCGCGACACGCAGATCATCATGAAGCCGCCGTCCGCGCGCTCCGCCTCCGTCAGCACGGAATCGCGATGGTCGGGCTCGCCCTCCAGAACCCCGGTCTCGCACGTCCCGCACGTGCCCTCGCGGCAGGACGACAGGACGCTGACGCCCGCCTTCTCCACGGTCTCCAGGATCGAGCATCCGGGTTCGACCCGCAGGGTGCGGCCGCTGAGCGCCAGCTCGACCTCGAACGCCTCGTCCGGCCCCGTGACCGGTTTCGGGGAGAACCGCTCGGTGCGCAGCGCCCCCGGCGCCAGCGCGGCGCACCGCTCCTCGGCGGCCGCGAGCATCGGCTCCGGGCCGCAGCAGTACACCAGCGCGTCCGGCTCGGTGCCGGACAGGATGCCGTCGAGGTCGAGCAGGCCGAACTCGTCCTGCGGACGCAGCTCCACCCGCTCGCCGTACCGCGACAGCTCGTCCGCGAACGCCATGGCGGCGCGGCGCCGCCCGCCGTAGTGCAGCCGCCAGTCGGCGCCCGCCGCCTCGGCCGCGGCGACCATCGGCAGGATCGGGGTGATGCCGATGCCGCCGGCGAGGAACACGTAGCGGGGGGCGTCCTCCAGCGCGAAGTTGTTCCGCGGGCCCCGCACCGTCAGCCGGTCCCCCGGCCGGACGCGCTCGTGCACGACCGTGGACCCCGGCCCCTCCTTCAGGACGGCGATCCGCCACGTCCGCGAATCGTCCGGGTCGCCGCACAGCGAGTACTGCCGGACGAGCCCCTCCCCGAGCAGCACGTCGATGTGCGCCCCGGGCCGCCAGCCCGGCAGATCGCCCCCGCCGGCCGCCCGCAGCGTCAACCCGACGACACCGTCGGCGAGCACCGCCCTGCCGTCGACGACGACCTCGGTCTCCGCGTCCCCACCAGGCGACACTCGATCAGGCGACACCCGCGACTCCACCTCCCAGCTCGGCCGCCCGCGACGTCCCTCCACCGCGCCCGCGGGCCGTCCTCGGCCGCTCGCCGGGCGCCTGCCGCGCCGCGACGGCCGGTCCGTCCGTCCTCCCGACCTTCGCCGCCCGCGGCAGCGGTCACCAGTAGGGCTTCCGCCAAGCGGAAGAACCCGCCTCCTGGACCGCGTCCACCGGCAAGGATCACAAGAGCCGCTCAATTCTCGACGACTCACAGGACCAATCCCCTCCCCCGCGGCACAGTGATCCGGAACGATTGAGGCCGCCGCCTTCCGCGGCGTCCCGTCGGACCGGCCGCCGGGACCGGCCGCCGGGACCGGCCGCAGCAAGGCCCCCTGACCCCATCCAGCACGATCCCGACCTCCGCACGCACAGGACCGCAGGATCCGCCACCGCGCCGAGACAGGCGGCAAGGACAGGTGACCGATGACCACGGACGATGCCGAAGCCATCACCGCGTCGGGGAGAGTGCGCGGCCTCCGGAAGGACGGGATCGCCGTCTTCCGGGGCATCCCGTTCGCCCGGCCGCCGGTCGGCGAGCTCCGCTTCGCCGCGCCCCTGCCGCCCGAGCCCTGGGACGGCACGCGCCCGGCCACCGAGTTCGGGCCCGCGCCGCCGCAGTCGGCGGCGCTCGCTCCGGACGTCCCGGAGACGACCGGCGACGACTGGCTGACCTGCAACGTCTGGACGCCCGACCCGGGCGGCGCGGGCCTGCCGGTCATGGTGTGGATCTACGGCGGCGCCTACCTCATCGGGCACTCGTCCGACCCGGACTACGACGGCACGGCGCCGGCCCGGGACGGCGTCGTCGTCGTGACCTTCAACTACCGCGTGGCCATGGAGGGCTTCGGGCAGATCGCGGGCGCGCCCGCCAACCGCGGCCTCCTCGACCAGGTCGCGGCCCTCGCGTGGGTGCAGGAGAACATCGCGGCGTTCGGCGGCGACCCGGGCGAGGTCACCGTCTTCGGCGAGTCCGCGGGCGCGGGCTCGATCGCCGCGCTCCTCGCGATGCCGCGCGCCAGGGGCCTGTTCCGCCGGGCGATCGCGCAGAGCGTCCCCGGGGTCTTCTTCTCCCCGCCGCTCGCCGGCGACATCGGCGCCGCGATCGCCGCCGAGGCCGGCGCCCGCCCGGTCCGCGAGGACCTGGCCGCGCTCACTCCCGCCCGCGTGATGCGCGCCGTCGACACGGTGACCGCCGCCATGCGGAACCATCCGCGGTGGGGCCCGGTCTCCCACACGCCGACGCCCTTCGCGCCGGTCGTGGACGGCGAGGTGCTGCCGCAGACCCCGTGGGAGGCGCTCAGGGCCGGAGCGGCCCGCGACGTCCCCCTGGTCACCGGCCACAACCGCGACGAGTACCGGCTGTTCGTCGCGATGCAGGGCCTCCTCGGCCGCGTCACCGGCGACCAGGCATCGACCGCTCTGCGCACCTTCGCCCCGGACCCGGAGGGCTACCCCGACGCGTTCCCGGGCGTCCCGCCGGAGACCCTGTACGAACTCGTCCACTCCGACTGGCTGTTCCGCATGCCGACCGTGCACCTCGCCGAGGCGCAGGCCGCCGCGGGCGGGCGCGTCCACCTGTACGAACTCGCGTGGCGCGGCGGTCCCCTCGGCGCCTGCCACGCACTGGACGTCCCGCTCGTCTGGGGCAACCTCAGCGGCGGCATGGCCGACCTCTTGATCACCGACACCGAAGGGGCCGCGGCCCTCTCGACGAAGATCCGCACCGCATGGACGGCCTTCGCCAAGACCGGATCCCCGGGCTGGCCCGCCTTCGACACGACCCAGCGCCTTACCCACGTGCTGGACACGACCCCCGCCGTCACCCGGTACCCGAACGAAACCTCCCGAGCCCTTTGGTCGTCCCACACCTTCGCCCCGCTCCCCCTGCTCGCCGAAACCGCCCCTCCACCCGCCCCGGCACCGCATGTCTTCCGTCCGTGAACACGCTCCTTCACCCCGGCCGGCGGGGCGAAACGGCCCCACCCGAACCGCGCGCCATGACGCCCGCCGGGCTCCCACGACCAGCGGGGGCGGTTGCCCGTACCGCCGACCGCACGGGATGGCCGCGGCCTGACGCTTCCCGAGGCCGCGTCCATCCCTCCCTTAGAACCTTCGCCTCAGAACCTCCGCGCGACGCTCACCGAGCCGGCGCGGTCCGGCCGCCGGCGCGCCGGGATGTGTCACACCCTGTGTCTACGATTGCGGGCATGCCCGCGAACGGAGGGGAGCGCCCGGTGAGCGACGTCGACGCCCTGATGCTGATCAGGAAGACCTGCCTTGCACTGCCGGAGGCGACGGAGAAGCCGTTCGGCGGGCACACGGCGCCCTCCTTCCGGGTCCGCGACAAGCTGTTCGTGATGACCAGCGAGGACGGCCTCTACATGACGTTCAAGGCCGGCCCCGGTGTGCAGGAGGCCCTCGTGGCGGAGAGCCCCGAGCGCTTCTTCGTCCCCAAGTACGTGGGCGCCAAGGGCTGGGTCGGCGCCCGCCTCGACGTCGACCACGACTGGGACGAGATGGCCGAACTCATCGAGGACAGCTACCGCCTCGTCGCCCCGAAGCGCCTGGTCGACCTCCTCGACCGCGACTGAGCAGTCCTGTGCCGGCCGGCGTCAGCGGGGTCGGCGGTTCAGGTTCCTCAGGCGGGTGGCGATCCTGTCCACGGTGGCGCTGTCGGGGTTCCAGCCCCGGTGCAGCAGGGCGGTCAGGAGGGCCTCCAGGTAGGGGGCCGGGTAGGCGAGGAAGTCCTTGGTGACCGGGATGACCTCCCAGCGCATCTCCTTGGCGAGCCACCGGCGGCGGGCCGTGTCGTGGCCACGGGCGCGGGCCCCGGTGTGGTGCCGTTCCCCGTCGTATTCGAGGCCGACGCGAAAGTCCGGGTAGCCGAGGTCGATGTAGAGCCGCCGGCCGTGCGCACCTCTCACCGGAACCTGGGTGTGCGGACGAGGGAAGCCGGTGTCCGCGAGGGCGACGCGAACCCACGTCTCACCGGGAGAGGCCGCGCCGCGATCGGCGAGGCGGATGATCTCGCGGAGGCGTTTGTTTCCGCGGTAGCCCGCCAGCGCACGGGCCATCGCGGTGAGTTCGCCGGTGGCGACGCCCTGCCGGAGGAACTGGTCGAGCGCGGCGACCGCCGCGAGACGGGGAAGCCATCGAGCGCAGTCGAGCGCGGTGCGGGCCGGGGACGTGAGGCGGACATCGGCCTCCTCCATGACGTGGCCGGCCGGAAGCTCCACGGTGTCGGCGGTGACCGGTTCGGAGCCGGACGTTCTGGGAGTGATGAGTTCGACGTCCCAGCCGGCCTCGTCCACTCCCGGGGGCAGGACGTCCAGGCCCCATATCCAGGCGGCCGTACGGCGGCCCACGACGGCTTCCCGCGGGAGGAGACCGCTGAGGGCGGCGGCCCGCGCGGTGAGGGACGCGCCCTTGGCCGGGACGAAGCAGACGCCCGGGCCGACCGGCACGACCGAGTCGCCGGCGGTGCGTCTCCAGGTGAGGGTGAAACCGGTCATGCGGCGATGGTGCCCGCGCCGGCGAGCCCCGCGGCGGCGGCTCCGGGAATGTGGATAACCCCGGAAGGTCAGCGTGAGACGGCGCCGGTCCCCCATTTCGCGATGCGTTCGATCAGGGCGGGCGTGGCCGCCACCTCGGCGTGCCCGAATGCCGGCTCGATCCACAGTTCCTTCGGGTCGGACGCCGCCTCGTACAGCTGGTGCGCGTGTTCGAGGGGGAAGAACGCGTCCGCGTCGCCGTGGACGACCAGGAGCGGCGCCGGGGCTATGCGTCCGGCGACCTCATGGGGCGCCTCGGGCACCGGATCCCAGCCCTTCGGGGCGACGCGGGTACCGCGGGCGAGGCGCACCGCCAGCCGGCCGAGGCGGCGTTCCACCGCCCAGTGGGCGCGCCGCATCGGTTTCGTGCCGCGGTAGTACCAGCGGGCGGGCGCGCTCACCGACACCACCGCGTCGGCCCCGCCGTGCAGGGCCGCGTACCGGACGGCGACGGCGCCGCCCATCGAGAACCCGGCGACGACGACGTGCTCGTACCCTCTGCGGCGGGCCGCGTCCGCGGCCGCGCCGAGGTCGAGGACCTCCCTGTCGCCGACCGTGGTGTGCCCGCCCGACCGTCCGTGGCCGCGGAAGTCGAGGGCGACGACGCCCCCGTGCGCGTTGAGGGCGCCGGCGATCCGGCGGAGGGCGGGCTGCCGCCACGAGCAGGTGAACCCGTGCGCGAGTATGAAGCACACGCCGCCGTCGCCCCGCAGGTGACCCGCGTCGATGCGCACCCCGTCGGCGGTGTAGAGGGTCAGCGGTTCCGGAGTCGTCACGGTCTCCATGATCGGTCATGCCGGTGCGGGCTGAACGAACGGGTAGCTGGGTAGGTAGGGGAACGTGTCTGGAGGGCTGGTTGATCGGCGGGCTCGGGCGTCAGGCTGGCGGCTATGGACAGCGAAGACCGCCCGGTCGGGGTGACGGCGCGCGCGAGCCGCGCGGACGGCCCGGAGAGCGGCGCGGCGGGCCGGCGTGAGGCCGACGACTACGCCTGCCGGGCGATGGTGTCCTCGGCGCGCGCCCACGAGCGGGCCGCGGCGCTGCTGGAGGGGATGGCCGCCGCCCATCCCGAGGAGGCCGAGCTCCACCTGCAGTCGGCCGCCCGGCACCGCAGGTGGGCGGCGAACGACCGGGAGCTGGCCCGGCAGTACGCGCCCGGGAGCGGCCCCGGCCGCTCCTGAGCGCCCGCGCCGTGCTCTGCCGGAGGAGCAGCGCACCCGACGGAGGATGGAGACATGACGGCCGACCTGCGAACCGCCCGCCGATCGCTGCACGGGGTGGCGGAGCTGGTGCTCGCCGGGCCGCAGTACCGGCACAGCGGGACGATCCGGCTGCGGGTGGTCCCCGGCGGCTTCGGCACCGTCCGGGATCCCGACCTGCGCGTGACCGGGACGGAGCTCGTGTGCGGCGACCGCGGGATCCCGCTGGACGGCGCGACCTGCCGGGAGCTGGCGACGGCGGCGGACACCGAGGCGGGGGCCGCCCAGGACCTCTACAAGGACGGCAGCGGAGTCGGCCCCGACGAGACCCTCGGCGTCGGCGCGGAGGCCGCGCACCGCGTCCACGAGGCGTTCGCCCGCGGGCAGGAGGCCCTGTCCCGGTTCGCTCCGGACGTCACGCCCGTGCTCTGGCCGGAGCACTTCGACCTCGGCATCAGCCTGGACGAGGTCAACTACGGCGTGTCCCCCGGCGACTCCCACCTGGACGAGCCGTACGCCTACGCCGGTCCGTGGGAACCGCGCCAGGGGGCGTTCTGGAACGCCTCCTTCGGCGCGACGCGGCCGCTGCGCCTGCTGCCCGGCGCGACGGCGCTGTTCGACTTCTTCATGGAGGCCCGCGACCGGGCCGCCCGCGACCGGCCGCGCGGTCCGCGCTGATCCCCGTGTCCCCGCACCGGCATCGCACGGCGCCTGTGTAAAGATCGGTTTACACGGTTCCAGGGAGGTCGTTGTGCGGGTTGGTGTTCTGCTGAACGAACGGGGCGGGGCGGACGCGCTGGACAAGCTGGCGGACGATGTGCGGCGCGCCGCCGACGACGGGTTCTCGTCGGCCTGGATCTCGCAGATCTTCGGGGTGGACGCGCTCACCGCGCTCGCCGTGGCCGGACGCGGGGTCCCGGGCATCGAGCTGGGCACCGCGGTCGTGCCGACGTATCCGCGCCACCCGGCCGTCATGGCGCAGCAGGCGCGGACGGCGGCGCTGGCCCTGGAGGGACGGCTGACGCTCGGCATCGGGCTGTCGCACAAGATCGTCATCGAGGACATGTACGGGTACGACTACGGCCGGCCCCTCCGGCACATGGACGAGTACCTGTCGGTGCTCCTCCCCCTGCTCAGCGGGGAGAACGCGTCCTTCAAGGGCGAGACGCTGCAGGGCAGCATCGGGTTGAGCGTCCCCAACGAGGGGCGTGTGCCGGTGCTGCTGGCCGCGCTCGGCCCGAAGATGCTCAAGCTGGCGGGGGAGAGGGCCGACGGGACGGTGCTCTGGATGACCGGCCCCGTGACCGTCCGCGAGCACATCGCGCCCACCATCAGGGCGGCGGCCGAGGCGGCCGGACGCGCGGAGCCGCGGATCGTGTGCGCCCTGCCCACCTGCGTCACGAGCGACCCCGAGCGCGCGCGGGAGCAGGCCGCCAAGACGTTCGAGATGTACGGGCACCTGCCGTCGTACCGCGCGATGATGGACCGGGAGGGCGTGGACGGCCCCGCCGACCTCGCCGTCGTCGGCGACGAGGACGCGGTCGCGGCCAGGCTGGAGGAGCTGGCCGAGGCGGGCGTCACCGACTTCGTCGCCGCCGGCTTCATGCCGGGCGGCGACCGCGAGCGCACCCGGCGGTTCCTCAGGTCCGCGGCGGCGCGATGAGCTCGTAGAGGTTGCCGCTGGAGTCGGAGAAGTACAGGCCGCGCCCGCCGAGCGGGTGGGCCTCGTCGACGCGCCCGTTGTCGGCGTGCGCGGGTTCGTCGCCGTAGGGGATCTCGCGCGCGTCGAGGCGGTCGACGACCGCGTCGAACGTGCCGCCGTCCACGTCGAAGGCCAGGTGGTGGCCCTGCGGGTGCGCGACCGTCAGGTAGTCGAGGGTGAGGCGCTCGTTCACGCGGATCGGCACGAAGTGCCGCGCGTGCGGGTGCACCCCCGTGTACCGCAGGCCCATGACGCCGGCGAAGAAGCGGGCGGCCTCGTCGTTGTCGGCGGCCGTCACGATCATGTGGCTCAGGCTGATGGCCATCAGGCGGTCTCCTCCCTGAGCGCGCCGTGCAGGAACACGTCCAGGCACTCCTCCACGGACGGGCCCGACGGAGCGGGCCCGGCGGGCGGGCGGGCGCGGGTGAACGCCAGCCCCATGAACAGGCTCGCGGTCTGCTCGGCGGACAGGCGGAGCCGGTCGCGCTCCGGCTCGAAGAGCTCCGCGATGGCGTCCCGGGTCCGGTTCATGGCGGCCTCGCGGCCGGGCTGGGCGCCGTCCTCCCCGCCGCGGGGGTCGCCGCTCCCCCGCAGGCCGCGGCCGGTGGCGTGCAGGGCGCCGATGACCATGCCCATGCGGACGAGGTAGGCCTCGATCGCGGCGCTCGCCTCGGCGAGCCGGGCGGGCAGCGGCTGGTCGAGCGGGATCTCCTCGATCTCCGCCAGGACGTGGTCGGGGCGCAGCGCCTCGGCGACGCAGGCGTCCAGCAGCTCGTCCTTGTCGGCGAAGACGCGGAAGATCGTCGCCTCGCCGATGCCCGCGGCCCGGGCGATCTGCCCGGTGGTCACGGCCGTGCCGTGCTCGGCGACCAGCGGCAGCGCGGTCCGCACGATCATCTCCCGGCGCTGCCGCGGGCTCATGCCCGGCGCCCGGCGCCGGCTCGCGTTCTCCATGCCGCCACCATACGGAGTGAGTGCTCACTCCGTCAATGGTGGAGTGAGCACTCACTCCGGAGACCCGGACAGACAGGGATTTCCTGCCTGATAGCGTTGCGGTGCTGCGCGCCCAGGAGCGAAGTCCGGTGAGATCCCGGCGCTGTCCCGCAACTGTGGTGCCCCTCTCGAAGTGGCCGAGCCAGGTCGCCTCCTGCGCGCGCCGACGTTCATCGACCTCGTGGAAGGGCGATCCGTCATGAGCGGGCCGCGGCTTCCCTCCAGCCTGGAGGCTCCTATGAGACCCGTACGTACTTTCGGCGCGGCGATGGCGATCGGCGTCGCCCTGGTCACCGCCGCATGCGGCGGTGGCGGCGACGGCGGCGCCGCGGGCGGCGACGGCGGCGCGCAGGGCGTCACCGTCCAGGCCGCCAACGGCGCGGTGACCATCCCCGCCAAGCCGAAGCGCATCGTCTCGCTCTCCCCCACCCACACCGAGACGCTGTTCGCCGTCGGCGCCGGCCCGCAGGTGGTGGCGGTCAGCGACTACTCGAACTACCCCGCGAACGCGCCGCGCAGCAAGCTGTCCGGCTTCAAGCCGAACGCCGAGGCCATCATCGCCTACAAGCCCGACCTCGTCGTGGTGTCCGACGACCTCAACGGCGTCGTCAAGGCCCTGGAGAAGGTGAAGGTCCCCGTCCTGCTGGAGCCCGCCGCGACGAAGCTGGACGACGTCTACGACGAGATCGACGACATCGGCCGGGCCACCGGCCACGCCGATGAGGCGAAGAAGCTCGCCGACGACATGAGGGCGCGGATCCGGCAGACGGTCGCCGCGTCCGCGAAGGCCAAGGGCCTGACGTACTACCACGAGCTCGACGGCCAGCTGCACTCGGTGACGTCGAAGACGTTCCTGGGCCAGGTGTACGGGCTGTTCGGGCTGCGGAACGTCGCCGACAAGGCCGACAAGGCGTCCGGCGGCTACCCGCAGCTGTCACGCGAGTACCTGCTCAAGCAGGACCCCGACCTCATCTTCCTCGCCGACACCAAGTGCTGCGGGCAGAACGCAGCGACCCTGGCGAAGCGCCCGGGCTGGTCCGGCCTCGGCGCGGTGAAGGACGGCAACGTGGTCGAGCTCGACGACGACATCGCCTCCCGCTGGGGGCCCCGCCTGCCCGAGCTGGTCAAGGCGATCGGCGACGCCGTCCAGAAGGTGCAGTGACGGCGGACCGCTCCCACGCGAGGCTGCGGCCGCTGCCGCTGGCGGCGGCGGTCGCGCTCCTCGCCGCGGCGCTGCTGGCGGGGGTGCTGGTGGGAGCCGCGGGGCTGCCGGTCGGCGGGGTCCTGAAGGCGCTCGCCGACAAGCTCCCGCTCGTGCACGCCGACCCCGGGTTCGGGCCGATCGACGAGAGCGTGCTGTTCGAGCTGCGGGTGCCGCGCGCCCTGATGGCGGCGCTGGTCGGCGGGATGCTCGCCATGGCCGGCGCCGGCTACCAGGGCGTGTTCCGCAACCCGCTCGCCGACCCGTACCTGCTGGGCGCGGCGGCGGGGGCCGGGGTCGGGGCGACGCTGGTGATCGCCCTGGTGCCGGGCGACCCCGGCTACGGGGTGCCGCTCGCCGCGTTCGCCGGCGCGATCTGCGGCGTCGCGCTCGCCTACCTGCTGGGCCGGACGGCGGGCGGCGACGGGGCGGCGACGCTGGTGCTGGCCGGCGTCGCGGTGTCGTCGTTCCTGGCGGCGGTGCAGACGTTCCTCCAGCAGATGAACGCCGAGGAGCTCCAGCGGATCTTCTCCTGGATCCTCGGCGGGGTCGGGACGGCGGACTGGCGCCAGCTGTCGCTGGTGGCCCCGTACGCGCTCGTCTCGACCGTCGTCCTGCTGGCGCACGGCCGCCTCCTGGACGTGCTGAGCGTCGGGGACGAGGAGGCGGCGAGCCTCGGGCTGTCCGCCGCGCGGGTGCGGCTGACCGTGCTCGTCGCGGCGTCGCTGGCGACGGCGTCGGCGGTCGCGGTGAGCGGCCTGATCGGGTTCGTCGGCATCGTCGTGCCGCACATCGTGCGGCGGCTGGCGGGCGGTTCCTACCGGGTGGTGCTGCCGCTGTCGCTGCTCGGCGGGGCGGCGTTCCTGGAGGTGGTGGACCTGGCGGCGCGGACGGTGATCAGCCCGGGCGAGCTGCCGCTCGGCGTCGTGACCGCGTTCGTCGGCGGCCCGTTCTTCGTGGCGGTGCTCCGCGCGTCCCGCCGGCAGGTGGAGACGTGACCGTCAAGGTGCGGGACCTGGACGTGTCGCTCGGCGGCCGCCGGGTCCTGAACGGCGTGTCGCTGGAGGTCCCGGCCGGGTCGTGGACGGCGGTCATCGGGCCGAACGGCGCCGGGAAGTCGACGCTGCTCCGCGCGATCCTCGGCCTGGTGGCGTCGCACGGCGGGATCAGCGTGGCGGGCGCCGACCTCCAGCGGCTCAAGCCGCGGCAGCGCGCCCGGATCGTCGCCTACGCCGCGCAGAGCCCGAACCTGCCCGCGGGCATGACCGTGTTCGACTACACCCTTCTCGGACGTTCCCCCTACATCCCGCATCTCGGCCGGGAGAGCGCCCGCGACCGGGCCATCGCCGCGGAGGTCCTGGACCGCCTCGCCCTCACCGCGTTCGCCGCCCGGCCCCTGGGCCACCTCTCCGGCGGCGAGCGGCAGCGGGTGGTGCTGGCGCGCGCCCTCGCGCAGCAGACGTCGGTGCTGCTGCTGGACGAGCCGACCACCGCCCTCGACATAGGCCACCAGCAGCAGGTGATGGAGCTGATCGACCGGCTTCGGCTGTCCGACGAGCTGACGGTGGTCACCACCATCCACGACCTGACCCTCGCCGGCCAGTACGCCGACGCCCTCGTCCTCCTCTCCGGCGGGCGGGTCGCCGCGGCCGGCCCGCCCGGGAAGGTCCTCACCCGGGCCGTCGTCGAGAGGCACTTCGACGCGCGCGTCCACGTCGCCGAGGGCCCGGACGGCCGCCCGATCCTGTCCCTGGAGCGGCCCGTGAACATGGAGCACCCGTGAACCTGGAGACCCCGTGAACCTGGAGACCCGGTGGACCTAGAGACGATGTGGCGCGAGGAGGACGGGAAGCGCCTCGCCGCGACGGTGTGGCGGGCCGGCGGCGGGCACCGGGCGATCTCGTCGGCGCTGCTGGGCGGCGGGATCGGCCCGCTCCGCTGGGTGCTGAACGCGCAGGTCGCGGGCGCCTACTCGCGCACCGACCCGGTCGCCCACCTGGCCGAGCTGGCCGCGTCCTACGGGCTGGACGGCCCCGGCGTCGGGATGCTCACGGCCGCGTCCGTCGCCCGCACCGTGCGGCGGGACGACGAGGGCGTGCGCGCGTCGGCGACGGTCGGGCTGCGGGTCCCGACCTGGGCGGCCTCCCCCGCCGGAACCCCCGACCCGGAGCTGGCGCCGCTGGACGGGGACCCCCGCCTCGCCTGGGCGCCCGGCACCGTCAACATCGTGGTCGCCGTGCCCGTCCCGCTGAGCGACGCGGCACTGGTGAACGCGGTCGTCACCGCGACGGAGGCCAAGACCCAGGCGCTCCTGGAGGCCGGCTTCCCGTGCACCGGCACCGCGTCCGACGCGGTCTGCGTGGCGGCCGCCGCCGAAGGGGAGCCGGAGATCTTCGCGGGTCCCCGCTCCGCCTGGGGCGCGCGCATCGCCCGCGCCGTCCACGCGGCCGTCCGCGCGGGAGCCCTCGACTACGCCGAGTACCTGGAGGCCCGCGACTAGCACCGGCCGCCGTACCACCCCGGTGCGGTACGGCGGCCGGTTCAGGGCCAGTGCAGTGTGGGGGTTGGGCCTCACCTCCTACCTGTCCGTCGCTCCGCCGGCGTGACCGTCAGCCGGCGTGGGGAAGGCGATGTCCGTTGCGGTTGACGCTCCCGTTGCGGTTCAGGGGCCCGGTGGCCAGCGGGTCGCCGCCGTCCAGCAGCGAACCGCCCCGCGTCCCGTTCACGGGGGGCAGCGAGTGCAGCCCCGTGGGCGGCTCCCGGTCGACCACCGGGCGCGGCCCGGTGTCGTGCCGGTCGGCCAGCGCGGTGAGCGCGTCGACGCGGCGGCGCGCCCGGTCGGCCTCGGCGCGGGCGGCGTCGCGTTCGGCGGTGAGCGCCTGCACCGCCGCGCGCAGCTCCTCGGCCGTGCGGGACAGCTGCCAGTTGTGCTGCTCCAGCTCGCGGGCCCGCGCCTGGATCTGGTCGCGGTCGGCGACGGCCTGCCCGCGCTTCGTCTCGGCCTCGCGGACGGCGGAGCGCAGGTCGTCGGCGGTGCGCTTGGCCGCGGCGGCCTCGACGCGCTGGCCCTCGACCAGCGTCTCGGCCTCCGAGACCCGCCCGTGCAGGGAGACGAGCTCGGACCGGGCGCTCTCCAGCGAGGCGAGCAGCTCCCCCTCCCGGGACGCGACGCGGTCGCGCTCCCGCTCGGCGGCGAGCCGGGCCGCCTTCGCCGCCTCCACCTCGTCCCTGGCCTCCGCCGCCTCCTGCCGCGCGGCGTCCCGCTCGGCCGTGAGCCGCTCCACCGAGGCGCGGGCGGACGCGGCCTCCTGCTCGGCGGCCTCCGCGCGGGCGCGGGCGGTGGCGGTCTCCCGCCACGCCCGCTCGGCCTGCCGCTGGGAGGCGTCCCGCTCGCGCTGCGCGATCGCGATCTGCCCGGCGGCCTCGGCGCGGGCGTCGGCGACCCGCCGCTCGACGCCGGCGACGCTGAGCTCCGACATCAGCGAGCCGGCGAGCCGGTCGGCGACGCCCTCCAGCCGGTCGACCATCTCCCACGCCCAGGCGACCTGCCCGGTGAGCCCGGGGGACTCCAGCCCGCGTTCGCGCGCCTCCAGCGCGGCCCGCTCGCACGCGCCGTCGCGGTCCTGGCAGTAGCGGACGGTGCGGGCGCCGCGCACCGGCTGCGGCACGGGCCGTCCGCAGCCGGCGCACGGCCAGACCGCGACCGGGTCACCGAGGCGTGCGATCCCGGCGCGGTCGTCATCGGCGGACCCGCCCGGATCGCCGGGCTCCGCGGCCCCGCCGCCGGACGCGGCCTCCTCCTCGGCGTAGGCGGCCGGGTCGGTGATGACGGGAAGGTCGGTCTTCGTCGTGGCGGCGGGGGTCGGGGCGACGTCGTCGAGCGGGGCGACCTTCTGGTCCTTCATGTGCCGTTGTACGCATCGGCCGCACGAGGCGTTCGACGATTCCCGCGACGAGTTTCGGCCGGCGCCCGCGGAGCGGTCAGTCCCGCCGTTCGCCCAGGTAGTCCTCCCGCACGCGGCGGCGGCTGAGCTTGCCGGACGGGGTGCGCGGCAGCGACGCGCGGAACTCCAGCCGCCGGGGGTGCTTCAGCTTCGCCAGCCGCGGCTCGCAGAACGCGAGCAGCTCGGCGGCCAGCTCGCCGCCGGCCTCGGCGCCCTCGGCCGGCTCGATCAGCGCGACGACGCTCTGCCCCCAGTCATCGTCCGGGACGCCGATCACCACGGCGTCGCCCACCGCCGGATGCTGCAGCAGCACGGACTCGATCTCGGCGGGGTAGATGTTGACGCCGCCGGAGATGATGAGGTCGGTGCGCCGGTCGCTCATGTAGAGCCAGCCGTCCTCGTCGAGGCGGCCGAGGTCGCCGGGGGTGTAGAAGTCGCCGCGCATCGCGGCGGCGGTCTTCTCCGGGTCGTCGTGGTACTCGAACCCCGGCTGCCCGCTCGCGTAGATCAGGCCGGTCTCCCCCGGCGGCAGCTCGGCGCCGTCCGGGTCGAGGATCTTGATCTGGACGCCCTCGACGGCGCGGCCGACCGTGCCGGGGCGGGCGAGCCACTCGTGCGGGCCGGCGACCACGACGGGGCCGCTCTCGGTGGAGCCGTAGTACTCGTAGAGGACGGGACCCCACCAGTCCATCATCCGCTGCTTGGTCTCCACCGGGATGGGCGCGGCCGTGTGGAACACCTGCCGCAGCGACGACACGTCGTACTTCGCCTTGACCTCGTCCGGCAGCCCGAGCATGCGGTGGAACATGGTCGGCACCATCAGCGAGTTGGTGACGCGGTGCCGCTGGATCAGCTCCAGGGTCCGCTCGGGTCCGAAGTGGGCGGAGATCACCACGGCGTGGCCGAGGCTGAGCGCCATCAGCGCATGGACGCACGGCGCCGAGTGGTACAGCGGCCCGACGACGAGATGGACCTCGTCGTCGCCGGGTTCGAGGCTGAGGTTCTTCATCAGCGTCTGCCGCATGACCTCGAACAGCATCTCGGGCGGGATGTCCATGAGCGGGCGCCGGACGCCCTTGGGCCGTCCCGTGGTCCCGGAGGTGTAGAGCATGACCGAGCCCATCTGCCGCTTGGCGGGCGGGTCGGCGCTCCCGGACGCGCACAGCCCGGCGAGCGGGCGGTACCCCTCCGCCTCGTCGGCGCTCACCCGCCCCTCGGCCGGCACGCCCGCCTCGTCGGCGGCGCCGGAGACCGCGCCGGCGAACTCGCTCTCGGTGACGACGGCCCTGGCGCCGGAGTCGGCGAGGATGTAGCCGATCTCGGGCTCGGTCAGGTGGCGGCTCACCGGCACGAGGTAGAGCCCCGACTGCATCGCGGCCAGCATCACGGTGAGGAACTCGCGGCGGTTACCGAGGACGGTCGCCAGCACGTCGCCGGGGCCGAGGCCGATGTCGCCGAGCGCGCGGGAGAGGCGGTTCACCTCGGCGTGCAGCCCGCCGTACGTCACCGGTCCGCCGGGGGCGAGGACGGCGGGGCGGTCCGGGTCGTTCCGTGCGATCTCGTAGAAGCCGACACCTTCGACACCCATACGGCATCTCCTCTGTCCGGGACTGGCGGCCGGGGGACCCCCGGATCCATCTGACCCACCTTGCTGGCGGTCCGTCAAGACGGTCGGGCGCACCGGCCCCGCGAAGACCGACCGGCCCCGGACAGCGAAACCCGCCTGACCGTGAGGGGGCGGCTACGTATCATGAAGCGTCAGAACCGGGGGCCGAGAGCGAACCTGCGCGTCGATGGGACGGGGATGACGCAACCGTACGGCGGCGGCCGGCCACCCGGCCCCGGGCGCCGAGACGGGTTACCGGGCTGGCTCCGCCGGATCCTCCAGGTCATCGCGATCGACGTGTGCTCGGCGCTGATCGTCAGCCTCGGGGTGACGCTGGTGCACGGCACGTTCTGGCTGAACGCGGCCGTCGCGCTGCTGATCCTCGCCGTGGTGACGGGCGCCCTGTTCGCCTTCTACCCGCGGATGGTGCACGCCGTCCTGGAACGCGTGTCGCGGACGCTGCGGCGGGGCGGCGCGGTCCTCGGGTGGGGGCTCGGCGGGGCCGCGCTGATGGCGCTCGTGCTGCTGGCCGGTACCGGCGTGCACCGGCTCCGCGAGCACGCGAGCCCGTGCGGGCAGCCCCTCGAACTGCGGGTGCTCACCGCGCCGGAGACGCTGACGCCGCTGCGCGCCGCCGCGGCCGAGTTCGCCGACGACAGCGAGGACCGCGGCTGCCGCGAGTACAGCGTCACCGTCGTCCCGGAGGCGGGGCCCGTCTCGCTGTACGACGGGTTCCGGCTGCTGTGGCGGCACAGCGAGGCGGCCGACCCGGGCCACGCCGACGACCAGCAGCTGTTCGGCCCGCAGCCCGACATCTGGATCCCGTCGTCGACGGCGGAGTACGACTTCGTCCCCAAGGGGCCCGGCCAGACCACGGCGGCGGGGGCGGTCGCGGGAGCCCCGGCCGGCAAGGGCGACCCGGTGTTCCGGGTGCGCGGCTCGGTCGGGACGTCGCCGCTGGTGCTGGCGCTGTTCACCAAGGCGCACGAGTCCGTGGCCGACCCGATCGCGGCGCCGATCGCGCCGGCCACGGCGGCGCTGCTGGACCGGATCGCGGACGCGGGGGTGCGGCTGCGCGCGATCGCCCGCCCCGTCCCGGAGACGTCGGCGGCGGCGCTCGCCGTCACGCCCGCGCTGTACGACGGGATGCCGGGCGGCGACGCGGCGGACGAGCGGTTCGCCGAACCCGCCGACCTGGTGGCCCCGGACGCGGTGTCGCTGCTGTGCCGCTTCCGGGAGCGGGCCGCCGCGCAGCAGTCCGAGCCCCCGGACGACATCGCCGTCGCCGTGCCCGAGCAGGCGCTGCACGACTACGACATGGGGCGGCCGCTCGGCGACCGCTGCGGGGCCGTCGACCCCGGCGCCGCCCCCTACGCCGAGTGGCGGCTGCACCCTTACTACGCGACCGACCTGCCGACGCTGGACCACCCGTTCGTCCAGGTCAGGTGGCGCGGCCAGGACACGCGGGAGCGGGACGCGGCGGTCACCGCGTTCCGCGAGTGGCTGGACCGCAACCCGCTGACGCTGCAGGGGTTCCGCGACGACCGCGGCGTCGTCCCGGCGCCCCGCGAGGGCGACACCCGGCACTACTACCTGTCGCGGCTGCAGGGCATGGTCGGCGCCCGCGTCATGCCGCCCGTCGTCGGGCTGCAGCCGCCGGCGGGCGTGCAGGAGACCCTCGACCGGATCGGGGCGGCGCGCCCCCGGACGTCGGTGTCGCTGATGCTGGACGTGTCCGGGTCGATGGGCGGCGCCGCGCAGGCCCGCGGCGGCTCCCGCCTCGCGCGCGGGACGTCGTTCCTGCGCAGCCTCGTGGCGCAGTTGCAGAGCAACGACCGCGCCGGCCTGCAGGTGTCGTCGGCGACGGCGCCGCCGGGCAGCCCCGAGACGTTCGGGAACGTCCCGCAGGACGCGGCGTCCCCGGAGCAGAAGAGCGCGATCACCAGCCGGCTGCAGGCGGTCGCGTCCGGCGGGGCCGACCAGCCGCTCAGCGACGCGATCGCGGCGGCCGGCCTCGGGCCCGGCAGGCAGAACCTCGTCCTCGTCACCGACGGGCAGGTCCCGGCCACCAACCCGGGGCTCGGGTCGCGGGTGAAGTGGCTGTCCGGCGAGTTCCGCGAGCGGCATCCGGGGCTGCGGCTCACCGTGGTGCTGACCGGCCCCGCGACGTGCGACGCCTCGCCCGTGAAGGAGATCGCGGCCGCGCTCGGCCCGGAGGACGGGAAGGGCTGCGTGGCGCTGACCGGGGCGCCCGAGGCCGAGCAGGCCGCCGAACTGCTGTCGGAGCTGCGATGAGAGGGGTGCCGCAGAGCCGGAGGGCCTGGGTCGCCGCGGCGGCCGGGGCGGCGCTCGTGCTGGCCGCGTGGCTGGTGGCGGTGCTGTGGCCGGACGCGTCGTACCCGGCGATGAAGGCCGGCTGCGACCGGGCCGAGCTGTTCGTCGCGGGCGGGACGGACGTCAGCCTGAAGAACCAGCGGCGCGCGTTGATCCGGCAGTGGAACGAGGGCCGCTACCCGGACGGCCGCCCGCACCCGCACGCCACGCTCGTGGAGGTGGCGGAGTCCACCGACCTGCAGCACAGCCAGATCAAGGCGGTGGAGGAGTCCGGCGGCTGCGCCTACGACGTCCTGATCATGGACAACACGTGGACGGCGCAGTTCGCCGACGCCGGCTACCTGCGTCCGCTGGAGGGCATCGACGACCTGGACGACTTCTTCCCCGCGGCGCTGCGGACGGGCGAGTGGGACGGCGAGCAGTACGCCGTCCCCTTCAACGTGGACGTCGGGCTCCTCTACTACCGGGAGGGCGTGACGCCGCCGTCCGCGTGGCCCGGGCTCGCCCAGTCCGAGGTCGCGACGCAGCTCGCCGACTACGAGGGGCTGACGGTGAACGCGCTGGAGGCCGTGTGGAACGACGGCGGCGCCGGGCGGCTCACCGGGGAGGCTCGGCCGAGCGAGGACGACCTGCGGACGAAGGTGTACCCGGCGCTGTCCCGGCTCGCGGCGCGCGTGCACGGGCCGCTGGCCGCGTCGCGGCGGTACGGGGAGCTGCAGAGCATCGAGGCGTTCGCGTCCGGGACGAGGCTGATGCGCAACTGGCCGTACGCGTTCTCGGCGCTGGCGTCCGAGCCCCGGATGCGGGACGGCGCGCGCCTGCGGTTCGGGGTGACGGCGCTGCCGGGCAGCACCGTCCTCGGCGGGCAGAACCTCGCGGTGTCGAAGCACTCCCCGAACCCGGACGCCGCCGCCGACCTGGTGGAGTTCCTGAGCGGGACGGGCAGCCAGCGCCTGCTGTTCTCCTGCGGCGGGTTCGCGCCCGGCCGCTACTCGGCGCTCGGCCTGTCCCCCGGCCGCCACTCCCCCGCCGACGTGAAGGCGGCGGCGTGCTCGTCCCTCACCGGGCAGCCGCCCGGACCGGGCGAGGTCGAGACGCCCGACCAGGCGCAGCTCACCCAGCTGGGACGCGCGGTGGTGACCGCGCTCGGGCGGGCCAGGCCGCGCCCGGTGACCCCGCACTACAGCACGTTCACCGGCACGTTCCGCGGCTGCGTGCAGAAGATCTTCGACGGGGCCGGGACGGACGCCGAGTCGTTCGCGCGGGCGGTCGAGCGGTCGCTGGACGGGCGCACGGCGTCCTGCTAGCGGACGCCTTCGAGCGCCGCGCGGGCCATCGCGTGCAGGAGGTCGCCCATGGCGTCGCGGTCGAGGCCGGTGGCGCTGCGCGGGGTGGAGTTGAGCAGGCCGAAGCACGCGTGGACGGCGGCGCGCGTCCGGTCGTCCGGCAGGCCGGGGGTGAGCCGGCGCAGGACGGCGACCCATTCCTCCACGTAGGCGCGCTGGAGCCGGCGGACGCGGTGCCGCTGCGGCTCGGGCACGTTGTCCAGTTCCCGCTCGTGCACGGTGATCAGCGCCGGGTTGTCGAGCGCGAACGCGATGTGCCAGCGCAGCAGCGCGTCGAGGGCGCGCGCGGGGTCGGGGTCGGCGGCGCGGCGGACGCCCTCGGCGAGCAGCCGCTCGCTGATGTCGAGGAGCATCTCGGCGAGCACGGCCTCCTTGCCGCTGAAGTGCCGGTACAGGGCGGGGCCGGTGAGCCCGACGGCGCGGCCGAGGTCGCCGATGGACGCGCCGTGGTAGCCGCGCCGCGCGAACAGTTCGGCGGCGGCGCCGAGGATCTCGGCGCGGCGCGGGTTCGGCGGGCCGTCCAGCGCCGCGGCCCGTGGGGAGGTCATGGGGGCAGTCTAGACTAGAGTTGTTAACGGCCGTTAACATCGGCCCTGCACAAGCATTGTTAATGAGCGTTAACCGGGAGGGGGGCCATGGCCGGACCCGAGATCGGGACCCGCGCCGACGTCGCGGGCGAGGCGTTCAAGGCGAACGCCGCGCACAACGAGGCCCTGGTCGCGGAGCTGCGCGAGCGCATCGACGAGGCCGGGCGCGGCGGGCCGGAGCGGGCCCGCGAGCGGCACGTCGCGCGCGGGAAGCTGCTCCCCCGCGACCGGGTCGACACGCTGCTCGACCCCGGCTCGCCCTTCCTGGAGCTGTCGCCGCTGGCCGCGAACGGCATGTACGGCGGCGAGGCGCCGGGCGCGGGGATCATCACCGGCGTCGGCCGGGTCTCCGGCCGCGAGTGCGTGATCGTCGCCAACGACGCCACCGTCAAGGGCGGCACGTACTACCCCGTCACGGTGAAGAAGCACCTGCGCGCGCAGGAGGTGGCGCTGCAGAACCGGCTCCCGTGCGTCTACCTGGTCGACTCGGGCGGCGCGTTCCTGCCCCGGCAGGACGAGGTGTTCCCCGACCGCGAGCACTTCGGCCGCATCTTCTACAACCAGGCCACGCTGTCGGGGAAGGGCATCCCGCAGATCGCGGCGGTGCTGGGCTCGTGCACGGCGGGCGGCGCGTACGTCCCGGCGATGAGCGACGAGGCCGTGATCGTGCGCGGCCAGGGGACGATCTTCCTCGGCGGGCCGCCGCTGGTGAAGGCCGCGACCGGCGAGGTCGTGACGGCCGAGGAGCTGGGCGGCGGCGAACTGCACTCCCGGACGTCCGGCGTCACCGACCACCTCGCCGAGGACGACGCGCACGCGCTGCGGATCGTCCGCGACATCGTCGCCGGGCTCGGCCCGCGCGAGCCGCGCCCGTGGGACGTCGTCCCGTCCGAGGAACCGTCCGCCGACCCGGCCGAGCTGTACGGGATCGTCCCGCCCGACTCGCGCACCCCCTACGACGTGCGCGAGGTCATCGCCCGGATCGTGGACGGCAGCCGCTTCCAGGAGTTCAAGAAGGAGTACGGCGCCACGCTCGTCACCGGGTTCGCCCGCCTCCACGGGCACCCGGTCGGGATCGTCGCGAACAACGGCATCCTGTTCAGCGAGTCCGCGCAGAAGGGCGCGCACTTCATCGAGCTGTGCGACCGGCGGAGCGTCCCGCTGGTGTTCCTGCAGAACATCACCGGGTTCATGGTCGGCCGCGAGTACGAGGCGGGCGGCATCGCCAAGCACGGCGCGAAGATGGTCACCGCCGTCGCGTGCGCCCGCGTCCCCAAGTTCACCGTCGTCATCGGCGGCTCGTTCGGCGCCGGCAACTACGCGATGTGCGGCCGGGCGTACTCGCCCCGGTTCCTGTGGATGTGGCCGAACGCGCGCATCTCGGTCATGGGCGGGGAGCAGGCCGCGAGCGTCCTCGCGACCGTCCGCCGCGACCGGATGGAGGCGCGCGGCGAGGAGTGGCCCGCCGAGGAGGAGGAGCGGTTCAAGGCGCCGATCCGCGAGCAGTACGAGGCGCAGGGCAACCCCTACTACTCGACGGCGCGGCTGTGGGACGACGGGGTGATCGACCCGCTCGACACCCGGCGCGTGCTGGGGCTCGGGCTGTCGGTGGCCGCCAACGCACCGCTGGAGCCGGTCGGCTACGGCGTCTTCCGGATGTGAGGGTGTTGATGTTCGACAGCGTCCTGGTCGCCAACCGCGGGGAGATCGCCGTCCGCGTGTTCCGCACGCTGCGGCGGCTCGGCGTCCGCTCCGCGGCGGTGCACACCGCCGCCGACGCGGGCGCCCGGCACGTGCGGGAGGCGGACGAGGCCCTGCTGATCCCGTCGTACCTGGACATCGAGGCGGTGATCGCGGCGGCCCGCGCCGCCGGGGCGCCCGCCGTCCACCCCGGGTACGGGTTCCTCGCCGAGAACACGGCGTTCGCGCGGGCGTGCGGCGAGGCGGGGCTGGTGTTCATCGGCCCGCCCGCCGAGGCGATCGAGGCGATGGGCGACAAGATCCGCGCGAAGCGGACGGTCGCGGCGGCCGGCGTCCCCGTCGTCCCGGGGCGCGACGAGCCGGGTCTCTCGGACGCCGAACTGGAGGCCGCCGCGCTGGAGGTCGGGCTGCCGGTGCTGCTCAAGCCGTCCGCCGGGGGCGGCGGGAAGGGCATGCGGCTCGTGCGGGACGCGGCGGACCTGCCCGAGGCCATCGCCTCCGCCCGCCGCGAGGCGCGCGGCTCGTTCGGCGACGACACGCTGCTCGCCGAGCGCTTCGTGGAGAACCCGCGGCACATCGAGATCCAGGTGTTCGCGGACGCGCACGGCGGCGCCGTCCACCTGGGCGAGCGCGAGTGCAGCCTGCAGCGCCGGCACCAGAAGATCATCGAGGAGGCGCCGTCCCCGCTGCTGGACGAGGAGTCCCGCGCGCGCATGGGCGCCGCCGCCGTCGCCGCCGCGCGGGCCGTCGGATACGCGGGCGCCGGAACCGTCGAGTACATCGTCTCCGCCGACCGCCCCGGCGAGTTCTTCTTCATGGAGATGAACACCCGGCTGCAGGTGGAGCACCCGGTCACCGAGCTGGTCACGGGCCTCGACCTGGTCGAGCTCCAGCTCCGGGTCGCCGCCGGGGAGCCGCTGCCGTTCACGCAGGACGACGTCCGCCTCGACGGGCACTCCATCGAGGCCCGCGTCTACGCGGAGGACCCGTCCCGCGGCTTCCTGCCCACCGGCGGGCGCGTGCTGGCGCTCGGCGAACCCGCCGGGGTCCGCGTCGACTCTGGGCTCGACACCGGCACCGAGGTCGGCGGCTCCTACGACCCGATGCTCGCCAAGGTGATCGTCCACGGCGCGGACCGGGCCGAGGCACTGCACCGCCTCGACCGGGCGCTCGCCGGGTACACGCTGCTGGGCGTCCCGACGAACGTCGCGTTCCTGCGCGCGCTGGTGCGGCACCCCTCGGTCGTCGCGGGCGATCTCGACACGGGCCTGGTCGAGCGCTCGCTGGACGACCTGACGGCGAGCGGGCCGGTCCCGCCGGAGGTGCTCGCCGCCGCCGCGCTGGAGCGCATGCGCGCCCTCGAATCCGCGGACGGCGCCGGCGACCCCTGGGACATCCCGGACGGCTGGCGTCCCGGCGCGCACGCCTGGGCGCCGTGGATCATCACGCCGTCCGGCGGCGACCCGGTCGAGGTCCGCGTGCAGGGCCGGGCCGCGTCCGCGCGCGTCGCGATCGGCGACGGCGAACCGGTCGACGCGGCGCTGAGCGGCCCGTTCACCCTGACCTAC
The DNA here is from genome assembly GCF_040302145.1 of Spirillospora sp. NPDC127506. Classification (NCBI taxonomy): domain Bacteria; kingdom Bacillati; phylum Actinomycetota; class Actinomycetes; order Streptosporangiales; family Thermomonosporaceae; genus Spirillospora; species Spirillospora sp. NPDC127506. The sequence continues at coordinate 226,445 of NZ_JBEORG010000005.1, forward strand.
GGTGGAAGGACGACCTCCTTCGAGGCCGTCCGCGACGGCGGCACGCTGTGGCTCGGCCGCGGCGGGCACGTGTGGGCGCTGAGCGAGCACGTCCGCGCCGAGGGCGGCGCCGCGGCGGCCGCCGCCGGCGACGGCGTGCTGCGCAGCCCCATGCCGGGAACGGTCCTGGCGGTCAAGGCTGCCGAGGGCGACCGGGTCGAGGCCGGGCAGGCGCTCGTGGTCGTCGAGGCGATGAAGATGGAGCACACCGTCACCGCGCCGCTCGCCGGCGTCGTGGCGAAGCTGCCGGTCCGCGCGGGCGCGCAGGTCGCGCTGGACGCGGTGCTGGCCGTGATCGAGGAGGCTTGACAGTGCGGGTAATGCTTTCCGGGCTTCCCGAGCGGGTCACGATCTACGAGGTCGGGCCGCGGGACGGCCTGCAGAACGAGAAGGCGGTCGTCCCCGTCGACGTCAAGTCGGAGTTCGTGACCCGGCTGGCGGACGCGGGGCTGCGCACGATCGAGACGACCAGCTTCGTCCACCCCAAGTGGGTTCCGCAGCTCGCCGACGCGGAGCAGCTGCTCGACGTCCTGCCGCGCTCGCCCGGGCTGCGCTACCCGGTGCTCGTCCCGAACGAGCGGGGGCTCGACCGGGCGCTCGCCAACGGCGTCCGCGAGATCGCCGTCTTCGGCAGCGCCACCGAGACGTTCGCGCGCCGCAACCTCAACCGGACCGTCGACGAGTCCCTCGCGATGTTCGCGCCCGTCGTGCGGCGCGCCCGCGCCGAGGGCCTCTGGGTGCGCGCCTACGTGTCGATGGTGTGCGGCGACCCGTGGGAGGGCGACGTGCCCATCCCGCAGGTGGTGTCCGTGGCGTCCCGCATGATGGACATGGGCTGCTCCCAGCTCAGCCTCGGCGACACCATCGGCGTCGGCACGCCCGGCCACGTCACCGCGCTCATCGAGGCGCTGGCCGCGGCGGGCATCGGCCCCGACCGGCTCGCCGTCCACTTCCACGACACCTACGGGCAGGCGCTCGCCAACACCCTCGCCGCGCTGCGGGCGGGCGTCACCGTCGTGGACGCCTCCGCCGGCGGCCTCGGCGGCTGCCCCTACGCGGAGAGCGCCACCGGCAACCTGCCCACCGAGGACCTCGTCTGGATGCTGAACGGCCTCGGCATCGACACCGGCGTCGACCTCGACAAGCTCGCCGCCACCAGCCGCTGGATGGCCGAGCGGCTCGGCCGGCCCAGCCCGTCCCGCGTGGTCCAGGCCCTGTCGCCCACCCCGTCCCCCGCACCGTCCCCGTCACCCGATTCGGAGTAGCACTGATGATCGACTTCACGCTCAGCGACGAGCAGGAGGAGCTGCGGCGCACGGTCGAGCGGTTCGCCCGCGAGAGCGTCGCCCCGGTGATCGGCGACCTGTACGAGCGCGGCGAGTTCCCGTACGAGATCGTCGCCGCGATGGGCAAGATGGGGCTGTTCGGGCTGCCGTTCCCCGAGGAGCACGGCGGCATGGGCGGCGACTACTTCGCGCTCTGCCTCGCCCTGGAGGAGCTCGCCCGCGTCGACTCGTCCGTGGCGATCACGCTGGAGGCCGGCGTCTCGCTCGGCGCGATGCCGATCTACCGGTTCGGCACCGCCGCGCAGAAGGAGCGGTGGCTGCCGCAGCTCACGTCCGGGGAGAAGCTGGCCGCGTTCGGGCTGACCGAGCCGGGCGGCGGCTCCGACGTCCCGGGCGGCATGCGCACCACGGCCCGCCTGGACGGCGACTCCTGGGTGATCAACGGGTCGAAGGCGTTCATCACGAACTCCGGCACCGACATCACCGCGTTCGTCACCGTCACCGCCTACACCGGCGAGAACGAGATCTCCACGATCATCGTCCCGAACGGCACCCCGGGCTTCACCGTCGGCCGCAAGTACTCGAAGGTGGGCTGGTCGTCGTCCGACACGCGCGAGCTGTCCTTCGACGACGTGCGCGTCCCGGCCGAGAACCTGGTGGGCGAGCGCGGCCGCGGCTACGCCCAGTTCCTCCGCATCCTGGACGAGGGCCGCATCGCGATCGCCGCGCTGTCGGTCGGGCTCGCCCAGGGCTGCGTGGACGAGTGCCTGCGCTACGTCCGCGAGCGGCAGGCGTTCGGCAAGGAGATCGGCCGCTACCAGGCCGTGCAGTTCAAGATCGCCGACATGGAGCTGCGCGCGCACACCTCCCGCCTCGCCTACTACGCGGCGGCCGCGAAGATGCTGCGCGGCGAGCCGTTCAAGAAGGAGGCGGCGATCGCGAAGCTGGTCGCCTCGAACGCCGCGATGGACAACGCCCGCGACGCCACGCAGATCTTCGGCGGCTACGGGTTCATGAACGAGTACGCCGTCGGCCGGTTCTACCGCGACGCCAAGATCCTCGAAGTGGGCGAGGGCACCTCCGAGGTGCAGCGCATGCTCATCGCCCGCGCCCTCGGCCTCCCGCCGTCCTGATCGGGCGGCCTGATCGAACGGAGCGGCCGGCCCGCGCGCCACGGGCCGGCCGCACGATCAGCGGATCTTCGACAGGTCGAGCAGCACCGTCCCGCCCTCGGCCTCAAGGAAGTACTGCGGGTCCTGGTTGTTCCGCACGGAGCCCAGCACCTCGTGCGTCCGCCGTATCCCGGTGTCGAGCAGCCTGCCCGACTCGATGTCGTACAGGATGTGGGTCTTCGTCTTGGCGGGGCCTTCCGGGAAGTACGCGAGGTACCGCCCGTAGATCGGGGGCTGTGTCGGCCCGACGCGGTCGCCGGGCAGCGTCCTGCCGGCCTTCCCGTCCCTGCGCTGGACGGCCGTCTTCACGTCGCCGTGGTAGGTGACCCCGGACGCGGGGCCGCCGACGCACCAGGTCACGCCGCACGTCCACGCCCCCTTGAACGGCGCGAGGCGGGCCTTGCGGCGCTCCCCGGTGCTCACGTTCCAGAGCGTGCGGTACCGGATGTAGCCGACGCCGCCCTTCAGGGAGGCGGGGGAGCCGATCCACGGCCAGGACACGATCTCAAAGCCTTCGGTGCCGGGGATCCGCTCGGCCGCGCCTCCCGCGAGCGGCGCCCGGTACACGCCGTCGCTCGTCGCCAGGACGACGCCGTCCTCCTCGGCGAGCAGCGTCGACACGTCCCGCCCCGGCAGCCCGGTGATCTTGTGCGCCGCGCCGCCCGCGAGCGGCGCGCCCCAGACCTCGACCCTGTCGCCGCCCTTCGCCCGGTACGACAGCCACCACACGACCTGGTCCCCCGCGATGGTGAAGTCGGACGCGTAGATCCTCGATCCGCGCGGGACCACGATGTCGGTGATCGTCCGGGCCTCGCCGGCGGCGAGGTCGTAGGACCACAGCTTGTCCGGCATCTGGAGGGACGACCATGTCGCGGCCACCAGCGTGCCGTCGCCCAGCAGCTCGACGGGGTGCAGCTCGCGCCCGTTCGGCAGCCGGCCGGGGACGCTCCGGACGGCGTCCGGCCACCGTTCGCGCACCTTCACCGGCGTTCCGAGGTCGGCGGGCGACAGCGGCTTCAGCCGGCCGTCCGCGGCGACGGGAGCCGCCTCGTCCGCCGAGCGCGCCAGGGCGCCGGCGACACCGGTCCCGGCGACCGCCACCGCGACGGCGAGCCCGGCGGCCGCCGCCCGGCGGCGCCGCCTGCGATGGTGGCCCGCCTCGACGCGCTCCAGCAGTTCCGGCGGGAGCCCCGGGGCCTCCCGCGCCGCGGTCGACAGCGTGCCGCGCAGTGCGCGGTCCAGATCATCGGTCATGATGCCCTCCCGCGGCGGACGCGGCGGCCGGCCGCCAGTCCGCGCGAAGTTTGTCGAGCGCGCGGGAGGCCTGGCTGCGCACCGTCCCGCGCGATATGCCGAGCGTCCCGGCGATCTCCTCGTCGGACAGGTCCTCGTAGTAGCGCAGCACCAGCACCGCGCGCTGCCTCGGCGGGAGCGTCGTCAGCGCCTCCCACAGCCGCGGGTCGTGCTCGGCCCGCTCCAGGCCGCCGTCGTCGTAGTGCCGTTCCGGCACGCTCCCGACGAGGTGCTCGCGCCTGCGCCGCCGCCACATGTTGATGTGCTGCCGCGACATGATCTTCCGGACGTACCCCTCGGGATCGTGCTTGTTGACGACCCGTCCCCAGGCCCCGCGCAACCTGATCAACCCCTCCTGCAGCAGGTCGGCCGCGTCGTCCGCGTTGCCGGTGAGGACGTAGCCGTACCGCAGCAGCGCCTGCGCACGGGCCGCCACGAATTCCTCGTACGTCACGCCGTCGTCGTCCAAAGGCCCGTCCTTTCCTTTCACACCCAGGACGCCCGTTCCGCCGAATCTGTTGCACGCCCGTTCGCGCGGGTGACGGCGGGGTAGGGTCGGTGGATGCTGCTGCGCGCCTATGGGATCGCTCGTTCGCTGGTCATGTACTACGGGGTTCCGGGCAAGCACCGGCGCGCGATGCGCCTCTACGGGCAGTTCCTCGGGGCCGGTGACGTCGCCTTCGACATCGGCGCCCACGTGGGCGGCCGGGTGCGGGTGTGGCGGCGGCTCGGCGCGCGGGTGGTGGCCGTCGAGCCCCAGCCCGACTGCCTGCGCGTCCTGCGGCTCTTCTTCGGGCGCGACCGGGACGTCGTGATCGTACCGGGCGCCGCCGGCGCCAAGCCGGGGAAGGCCCGGCTGGCGCTGTCCAGCGCGACGCCGACCGTGTCGTCCATGTCGCCCGGATGGATCGAGTCGGTGACGGCCGACAGCAGCTTCGCGCGCGTCCGCTGGGACCGGTCGGCCGAGGTCGAGGTGACCACGCTGGACGATCTCATCGCGGTGCACGGCGTGCCCGCCTTCTGCAAGATCGACGTCGAGGGCTTCGAGGCGGACGTCCTCGCGGGCCTGTCCCAGCCGGTGCCCGCGCTGTCGTTCGAGTACATCCCGTCGGCGCACGACGCCTCCCTGGAGGTGCTGCGCATCGTGGAGGAGCTCGGCGCGTACGAGTACAACTACTCCCCCGTCGAGACGATGCGGTTCGCCGCCCCGCGGTGGCTGGACGCGTCCGAGCTGCGGCGGCAGCTGGAGCGCATCAGGCCGCGCGGGCGCTCCGGGGACGTCTACGCCCGGCTGCGCGGCTGAGCACCGGGCCGGCCGAGGGCCGTCAGGCGCCGTTCCTGCCCTGATCGGAGGATCGGGGGGTCAGTGAAGGGCGCCGCCGATGACCGTGGACACCATCTTGCGGACGGCGTCGCGCTCCGGCCGGGGGCCGGTGCGGTCGGCGAACAGCAGGTGCGCGGCGCCGATGAGGGTGGGGGCGAGCGTCTCGACGTCGGCGCCCGGCGCGAGGCGGCCCAGATCGCGTTCGGCGGCGAGGTAGGACTCGATGATGGTCACGGCCTCCGTCAGCACGGGCACGCCGGCGGGCCACGTCCGCCGGAGCAGGACGCGGAGCCGGGTCCGGAAGGTGACGAGCGGGACGATCGCGACGGCGACGGACGCGAACAGGGCCGCCAGCGCGTCGGTGAGGTTGTCGATGACCGCGCCCGTGCCGGCGGACTCGCGCAGGGCCGCGGCCTGCGGGTCCATCCGGCCGACCCGGTCGATGACGAACTCGGCCAGGAAGGCGTCGAAGTCGGTGAAGTGCCGGTGCAGGACGCCCTTGGCGACGCCGGCCTCCGCGGTGACCGCCCGGCTGGTCAGCGCGCTGGGGCCGTCCTGGAGCAGGATCCGCTCGGCGGCGTCGAACAGCTGCTCGCGGACGTCCCGCAGGGCCACTCCCGTCGGCACCGCGCATCCCCCCTAGACGAGTGGGCAAGCGCCCACTATGGTGGGCACATGCCCACTCTATCGAACGAGCCCCATCACCAGCGCCACGTGGCGGAGTCGTTCGGCGCCGACGCCGACCGCTACGACCGGACCCGGCCCAGCTACCCGGACGCCCTCGTGCGGCGGCTCGCCGCGGGCGGGCCCGACGTCCTCGACGTCGGCTGCGGCACGGGCATCGCGGCCCGGCAGTTCCGAGCGGCCGGCTGCCGGGTGCTCGGCGTCGAGCCGGACGCGCGCATGGCCAACCTGGCCCGGCGCAGCGGCGTGGACACCGAGGTGGCGAAGATCGAGGACTGGGAACCCGCAGGGCGGACGTTCGACACGGTCATAGCCGCACAGGCGTGGCACTGGGTGGACCCGGTCGCCGGTGCGGCCAAGGCCGCACAGGCGCTGCGCTCCGGGGGGCGTCTGGCCGTGTTCTGGAACGCGTTCGAGCCTCCGTCCGGCCTGGGGGAAGCCTTCACCGCGGTCTACCGGCGCGTCATGCCCGACTCGCCGCTCTTCCACCGCCCGACGCCGAACGCGGACGCGTACTCGGTGCTGTGCGGCAAGGCGTCCGACGGGATGCGGGAGACGGGCGCGTACGGCGCTCCGGAAGAGTGGCGCTTCGACTGGGAGCGCCATTACACCCGGGACGAATGGCTGGAGCAGGTGCCCACGTTCGGCCTCCACTCCCAGCTTCCGGCCGACAAGCAACGGGAGGTCCTCGACGGCATCGGCGCCGCGATCGACGCCGTCGGCGGGGCCTTCACCATGGGGTACACCACCGTGGTGGCGGTCGCGTCCCGCAATTGAGGGGCGGCCGCGGCGCCGTCGCCGCCCGCCGGCAGGCGTGGCGCTAAGCGGTCCGCTTCGCCACCGCCTCGCGCACCGCCGGGACGATCTCCTGCCCCCAGCGGGCGAGGGAGACGAGGTCCTGCGCCCCGCCGCCGGACGAGAAGAGCGTGAACCCGGAGGCGCCGTACTCCAGCACCGCCTCGGTCAGCTCGTCGATCCACTGGTCGGCGGAGCCGCCGATCCAGCGTCCATTGCGGTCGCGGGTGGCGGCGAGCGGCCGGTCGGTGATGCGTCCGGGCAGGTTGTAGACCGTGCGGATCTCGCGCGGATCGCGGCCCGCCGCCTCCGCCGCCTCGTCGATGACCGGGCGGGACGTCCGGTAGCGCTCGCTGCGCCAGTCCGCCGCGCGACCGGGGATCCAGCCGTCGGCCACTCGCCCGGTGGCGGCGAGGGACTTCGGCCCGACCGACCCGGTCCACACGGGCGGCGCGGCCACCGGAGCCGGCGCGATCTCGTTCACCCGGTAGTGGGCGCCGCGGTAGGTGACCGGTGGGCCGCCGCCCGACAGCTTCTTGACCAGGACGATCGCCTCCTCGAAGGCGTCGACGGCCTCGCCCGGTGAGAGCTTCGGCACCCCCATGTCGGAGATCCGGTCCCACAGCCCGCCCGCGCCCATGCCGAGGATGACGCGGCCGCCGGACAGCGCGGACAGCGACGTCACCGTCCGCGCCAGCATGGGCGCGGGCCGGGTCGGCAGGTTCGAGACGTTGGCGAAACCCGTGATGCGCTCCGTGCGGCCGAGGATGAAGCCGATCGCGGCATAGGCGTCCAGGCGTTCGCCGAGGTAGGGATGGTCCGACAGCGAGAAGTGGTCGAGCCCGTCACGGTCGGCCTGCTGCGCCATGCGCAGCAGTGCGGCCGCGTCATCGATGACGCTATGCGCTCCGAAGCCGAAAACGACATCCTGCGCCAATGCCGAGTCCATCTGATCCACGCTCCCACAGACAAGAGATGAGTTCGTACCACGAACGATAATAGTTCGCAGTACGAACTTCAAACCCCGCCGGAGTGTCAGCGGTCGCGCCCGGCCCCTTCGGCCGGCTCCAGGAAGACGACGGGGACCTCGTTGTCCAAGACGACGCGGCCGAGCAACCCGGCGAGCGCGTCGCGTTCGGCGGGGCTCAGACCCGCCGTCAGCTTCTCGACTCGCCGGCAGGTCTCGGCGTAGAACTCCTCGGCGAGGGCGCCGCCCTGCGGAGTCAGCGCGACCCGGACCGCGCGCATGTCCTGCGGATCGGGTTCGCGGCGGACCAGGCCGTTCCGTTCGGTGCGGTCCACCAGGCCGGTGAGGCTCGACTTGGCCAGCCCGAGCATCGCGCCGAGTTCGCTCATCCCGCGCGGCCGCGCCATCAGCACGCACAGCAGCTGGCCCTGCTGCGACGTGATGCCGTGCTCCCGCGCCGACTCGGTATAGACGGCATTCACCAAGAACGCGCCCCGCACGAGCGCCGACACAGCCCCGATCTGCTCGTCATCCCGGTTCCGCATGCATCCAGCGTACAGTTCGCGCAACGAACTACCACCGGGGACGGCTTTGAGAGGCGGCTCGGCCGAGTGTCAGGTGCGGGCCGCCATCTCCGCGAACATACGGCGGAGCGCTGCCTGGTCGGGGCCGACGCCGTGGCAGGCGTCCTGGGCGTTCGCCAAGGTGTCGAGCAGCGCCTCGGCCTTGTGGTGGGCCGGCGGCAGGTGGGAGCTCAGAACGACCGGCGGGTCGACGTCGCGGAGGGGCAGGAGGGTGGAGAGGAAGGCATCCCTGTCCATGCCGGACGGCCACGGGCTGTCCACCGCGGCCCAGAGGCGCTGGCCCGCGATGCGGTCCGGCTCGGGAACAGCGCCGATGTCGTCGCTTTCGAGGAAGTCGGCGGTGGTCACCGGGGCGCCGAAGCCGTCGGAGCTGAAGCAGCTTCCGGTCGCGTCGTCGATGAGGCCCAGCTTCGCCGGGCTGTCGGAGAAGGGCGGACGGAACGCCAGCAGCCGCCGGTCGCCCACGTCCAGCGACTCGCCGGGGTTGAGCAGGAATACCCGCTCGGGCGAGATCCTGCGCTCGCGCGCCTGGCGGTCCATGTCCGGCATGGCGGTCACCAGCCGCGTGTTCGGGGCGGCGTCGAGGATCTCGAAGACGCTGCCGGTGTGATCGCCGTCGGGGTGGGTCAGGATGACCCACCGCAGGTCGGCGGGCTCGATGAGCGACCAGAGTTCCTCCACGAACTCCGGGCTCGACGACCGCAGGCCCGTGTCGATCAGCACCGGTTCCCCGGCGTACAGGACGTAGGCGTTGACCGGGAGGAACCCGATACCGGGAAGCGGCACCGCGTCCGTCAGGGCGACGACGTCCGGCGCCGGTCGTGAGATGAACATGACTCCCCCAATGTCGCATTGAGGGTGATATGCCCCAGTGTGTCGCCGAACGCCCATACTCGGGTTACCGGTCCGCAAAGAGTGCGCCACCTTGAGCGGCGGGACGGCGGCCTGGTCGTCGAGATCGCGTGGATGTGCGGGAGCACTTCTCGTCATAATGGCCTCTCTCCGTGCATTGGGGGTTCCGTGTCCGTCGAGGTCGCCGCGTTACGGGTGGGCGGGTCGGTGGCGCAGCTGGCCGTGGGCCGGTGGCTCGCGGGGCGGTCCGCCAGGGACGGGGCGGGCAAGGACCTCGTCGAGCTGATCAAGACCGGTTTCCCGGACGAGATCAAGCGGCGGCGCGTCCAGCGGCAGTTCGAGGGCATCGCCGACTCCGTCGCCGAACGGCTCATGACCTTCGCCGGGCACGAGTTCGGCGGGCTCACCGACGGCGACCGCGTCGCGGCGCTGGACGAGGTCGTCCGCACCCTCGACCGCGCCGACCTCTCGGACGACGCGCTGTTCGCCGCCGACGCCGATCCGGTCAAGCTGGCCCGGGGGCTGCGGTCGCGGCTTCCGGCGCGGAAGGCCGAGTTCGAACTGGGCGAGGCCGGGGCGCGACTCTACGAGGTGGTACTGGACGAGTGCTGCGACTGCCTCGCGCGCATCATCGTCCACCTGCCGCAGTTCGGCCCGCGCGCGTCCGTCGAGATGTTGAGCCGGCTGAGCGGCCTGGCCGATCAGGTGGACGCCGTCCTCGCCCGGCTTCCCGCCCGGACCCTCGACGCACCCGAAGGCGAATCGGACGACGACGAGTTCACCCGCAGGTACCTCGCCTCGATCAGCGACTCCCTGGACACGCTGGAGCTGTTCGGGGTGCGGTTCGAGCGGTTCACCCGTCCGCAGACGACGTTGAGCGTCGCCTACATCAGCCTCAACGTGTCCGACGAGAGCAGGCGGGAGCCTCGGCGGCAGGCGCCCCGCGCCGTGCCGATCAGCGATTGGCGGGACGAGGTCAGGAAGGGCGCCGTCCGGGTCGAGGCGGCCCTCGGCGGCCACCGGCTGATGCTGCTGCGCGGTGAGGCGGGCGGCGGCAAGAGCACGCTGCTCCGCTGGCTCGCGGTCACGGCCGCGCGGGGTTCGTTCAGCGGCCCGCTGCGGGACTGGAACGGGTGCGTCCCGTTCGTCGTCAAGCTGCGGAGCCACGCGGGCAAGCCGCTGCCGCGTCCCGAGGAGTTCATCGACGACGTCGCCGGCCATCTCGCCGGGATCATGCCGCGCGGGTGGGCGCACCGGCGGCTGGGGTCCGGCCGGGCGCTGCTCCTCGTGGACGGCGTGGACGAGGTCCCCGGAGCCCAGCGCCAGGCCGTCCGGACGTGGCTCAAGGGGATAGTCGGCGCGTTCCACGGAATCCGGATCATCGTCACCTCGCGTCCGGCCGCCGCCGGCTCCGACTGGCTGCGGGCCGAGGGGTTCGCGACGGCGTTCCTCGAGCAGCTGGCCCCGGCGGACATCCGGACGCTCGTCCGGCACTGGCACAACGCGGTCCGCGACTGCCCCGACCTGCCCTGCCCGCCGCAGCGCCTCCCCTCGTACGAGGCGCGGCTCCTGGCCCGGCTGGAGTCGGCGCCGCACCTGCGGACGCTCGCGTCCAGCCCGCTGCTCGCCGCCATGCTGTGCGCGCTCAACCTCGACCGGGAGGTGCTCCCCCGCAACCGCATGGGCCTGTACGGGGCCGCGCTGGACATGCTCCTGGAGACGCGGGACGCCAGACGCGGCATCCCGGGCGCCCTCGAACGCGACCAGAAGATCCGCATATTGCAGGACATCGCCTGGCATCTCTCGACCAGCTCCCGCGTCGAGTTGCCGAAGCGCATGGTGGAGCGGCTCGTCGCCGACCGGCTGGCGTCGATGCCGCAGGTCCGGGTCCCTCCGGACGAGGTCCTGGGCGAGCTGCTCCAGCGCAGCGGCGTACTCCGCGAGCCGGTGCCGGGGCGCATCGACTTCGTGCACCGGACCGTCCAGGAGTACCTCGCCGCCAAGCAGGCCGCGGACCTCGGCGACATGGAGCTGCTCGTACAGCACGCGCACCGCGACACCTGGCGTGAAACGGTCATCATGGCCGCCGGCCATGCCAACGAGCCCCTGCGCCGCGAACTCCTGAGCGGCATCCTGGCCCGTGCCCGCGCCGAAAGGCGGCGGGGCCGCGCCCTGAAGCTCATGGCGATCGCCTGCCTGGAGACCCTCCCCTCCGTACCGGACGATCTCCGCAGCGACCTCGACGAATGCCTGGACGACCTCATCCCGCCCCGTGACGAGGCGTCCGCCCGGTCCCTCGCCACCGCCGGCGAACCGGTCCTCGCCCGGCTGCCCGAGACCCTCGACGGGCTCAGCGAGGCCGCTGCTTCGGCGACGGTGCAGACTGCCTGGCTGATCAACGGGCCCGGCGCGCTGGACCTCCTGGCGCGCTACGCCCGCGACACCCGGCGGCGCGTGCGCGACGAACTGAACCAGGCGTGGAGCTACTTCGACGCCGACGAGTACGCCGAGCATGTCCTCGGCCGGTCCCCTGCGGGCGGAACCCTGAGGATCCACCGGCAGCCCCGGCAGATGGAAGCACTCGGAAAGGTGCCCCCGCTATCCGACCTGAGCGTCGATGCCGAGGACATCGACGACTTCGATTTCCTCAGCCCTCACGCCGGCGAGTTGGTCCACCTGAGCCTCGAGGCGGAGAACCTGGTCCCGGATCTCGCAGGTTTGCCGCCCCTCCCTGCCCTGCGCAGCCTTGAGATCGTGCTCCCCAGCCACTTGCTCGGCGACCCCGCTTTCCTGGACGCCCTGCCCCGGCTCGACGAGCTCTGGCTGTCGGACTGCGAGAGGATCAGCGAATTCTCCCCGGTGAAGCGGCAGACGGAGCTGACCCATCTTTCGCTGTTCGGCTGCACCCGCCTGGCGAGCCTCGACGAGCTCCCCCTCGGGCGCTTGCGGTCGTTGGACATCAGCGACACGGACCTCGCCGGCGGCTTCGCGGACATCGGCGCGAAGATTCCCGGGCTGCGTCAGCTGTACGTGGGGCGCTGCGACGGGTTGACGGACCTCCGTCCGCTGGCCGACCTGCCGCTCACCGATCTCTGGATCCCCGGCTGCAAGCAGGTGACCGACTTCGGATCGCTCTCTCTCCTGACCGGCGTCCGGAGGCTGCACGTGGGCTGGTCCGAGATCGAGGACCTGCGGCCGCTGCAAAGCCTCCCGCGGCTGACGCTTCTCGATCTCGAGAACTGCCGGCGGCTCTCCGATCTGGGACCGCTGGCGTCCCTGCCGGGCCTTCGCGAACTCATCCTGGCCGACGCCGCGCCAGGGCTGGATCTGTCGCCCTTGGCCGCCAACCGCAGGCTGACGGTGACGATCCGGGCGGGGCAGGACGTCCGCGGGGCCGAGGCGCTGGGACGGCGGCTGAAGATCCGCTGATCGGCCTCATCAGCGACACCGCCGGCGGGTCGGGTTCTTCTCGCCGAAGCGATGAGTTCCGGGGCGGGCGGCGGTCTGCCCCCTGTGACCCGCGAAGGGAGGAGTCCGGTGTCTGATGCGTCACATCTCGTTGACCTCGACCTTGGTCGAGGTCGCACCGTGAACGGCGGAGAGCTGGGGGGTTCTGTCGTAGGGCGCTGGAATACTCCCGGAGCGCGCGAAGTTTAACGGTTCGCGAAAGTGTCAGTCGCTGCAGTATTTTTGCGGCTCACCCCCTGAAACGTGCCCACGGTCCTGCGTGCCCGCGTGCGGGCCCCGACGATTGGAAGAGAGTTGACCGCTCCCGCGTCTCAACAGACGGCGGACGCCCCGCTGAAGGGATCCGGCGCAGGCGGTGGTCTCGACCGCGGCGTCCTCGCCGTGGCCGGGGTCGTCGTCCTCGGCGCGATCATGTCCATCCTGGACGTGACCGTCGTCAACGTGGCCATCAACGACCTGGCCAAGGAGTTCAGCACCTCGCTGGCGACGATCCAGTGGGTGGCGACCGGCTACACCCTCGCGCTCGCCACCGTGATCCCCGTCACCGGATGGGCCTGCGCGCGGTTCGGCACCAAGCGCCTGTACATGGTCTCGATCCTGCTGTTCGTGACCGGCTCGACGCTCGCCGGCCTGGCGTGGTCGGCCGAGTCGCTGATCGTCTTCCGGGTGCTGCAGGGCCTCGGCGGCGGCATGATCATGCCGGCCGGCATGACGATCATGACGCAGGCGGCCGGGCCGCAGCGGGTCGGCCAGGTGATGAGCATCGTCGGCGTGCCGATGCTGCTCGGCCCCATCCTCGGCCCGATCATCGGCGGCTGGCTCGTCGACGACGTGTCGTGGCGCTGGATCTTCTTCATCAACCTGCCGATCGGCATCGTCGCGCTGGCGCTGGCGGCGAGGATCCTGAAGAAGGACGAGCCGAAGCCGGCCGAGCGGCTCGACCTGCTCGGGCTGATACTGCTGTCCCCCGGCCTGGCGTCGCTGATCTACGGCGTGGCCAGGGGCGCCGAGGCGCGCGACTTCCTCCAGACCGAGCCGCTGGTGTTCACGGTGGCCGGCGCGGCGCTGATGATCGCGTTCGTGTTCCGGGCGCTGCTCGCCCGCACTCCGCTCATCGACCTGCGGCTGCTGAAGCGCCGGTCGGTGGCGGCGGCGTCCGGCACCATGGTGCTGTTCGTGACCGCGTTCATGGGCGCGATGCTGCTGCTGCCGCTGTACTACCAGGTGGTGCGCGGTGAGGGCGCGATGGCGGCCGGCCTGCTGCTGGCGCCGCAGGGCCTCGGCGCGATGGTCACGATGCCGATCGGCGGCAAGCTCACCGACCGGATCGGCCCCGGGCGCGTCGTGCTCGGCGGCCTGGTCGTCGTGACGCTGTCGGTGGCGTCCTTCGCGGCGGTGCTGCAAGGCGACACGTCCTACTGGACGCTGGGCGGCGTCCTGTTCGTGATGGGCCTCGGCATGGGGCTGACGATGATGCCGACGATGGCCGCGGCCATCCAGACCCTCGCCCACGACGAGGTGCCGCGGGCCAGCACGATGCTGAACATCATCCAGCAGGTGTCGGCGTCCATCGGCACCGCGATGATGTCGGTGCTGCTGGCGAACCAGCTCACCAGCAAGCTGGGCGGCGGGGCCGGCGGCGAGATCGGCAGCACCGAGAAGGTGCCGCCGGCGATCATGGAGAAGATCGCCGGGCCGATGGCGGACGCGTTCCAGCACACCTACTGGTACGCGGTCGGCCTGATCGCCCTGGCGTTCCTGCCGGCGCTGCTGCTGCCGCGGCGGAAGCCGGAGGCCGCGGCGGTCGACGCGCCGGTGCCGATCCACTAGGCCGGGCCGCTGGGCCGATGCACCGGGCCCAGCCGCCAGAGCGCCTCTGGCGCGTTCCACGCCCCGGCCGGATCCCGAGCGGGACCCGGCCGGGGTTTCGCCGTCCTGGGCGCTCTCAGGCGGTCGCAGGGCGCTTGTCGCCCCAGTACTCGTCCTTCAGCAGCCGCTTGTAGAGCTTCCCGGTGGGGTGGCGCGGCAGTTCGGGGCGGAAGTCGACCGAGCGCGGGCACTTGTAGTGCGCGAGATGGTCGCGGCAGTACGCGATCAGCTCGGCCTCCAGCTCCGGGCCGGCGTCGTCCATGGACAGGGGCTGGACGACGGCCTTCACCGCCTCCCCCATCTCCGCGTCGGGGACGCCGAAGACGGCGACGTCGGCGACCTTGGGGTGCACCGCGAGGACGTTCTCGGCCTCTTGCGGGTAGATGTTCACACCGCCGCTGATGATCATGTAGGCGCGGCGGTCGGTGAGGTAGATGAAGCCGTCCTCGTCGACGTAGCCGACGTCGCCGAGGGTCGACCAGCCGCGGCCCTTCGGGTCGCGCGAGGCGGCGGTCTTCTCCTCGTCCTCGTGGTACTCGAACGTGGGGCCGTTGCCGAAGTACAGGGTTCCCGGTTCGCCCGGGGGCAGCTCGTTGCCCTCCTCGTCGCAGACGTGGACCTCGCCCAGGATGCAGCGCCCGACGGTGCCCTTGTGGGTCAGCCAGTCCTCGGAGTTGGTGTAGACGAAGCAGTTGCCCTCGGTGCCCGCGTAGTACTCGTGCAGGATCGGGCCCCACCATTCGATCATCCGCTCCTTGACCGGGATGGGGCAGGGCGCGGCGGCGTGGACGGCGCAGGCCAGCGACGACACGTCGTAGCGGGCGCGGGTCTCGTCCGGGAGCTTGAGCATCCGGATGAACATGGTCGGCACCCACTGGCTGTGCGTGACGCGGTACTTCTCGATGGTCGCGAGGGCCTTCTCCGGGTCGAACTTCTCCATCACGACGACGGTGGCGCCGAGCCGGTGGAAGACGAGCGAGTAGCGCAGCGGCGCGGCGTGGTAGAGCGGCGCCGGCGACAGGTACACCGAGTCGGCGTCCGCCGCGAACAGGTGCGAGATGAGCATGTAGAGCGGGCCGGCCTCGCCCATCGGCGCCTTGGACAGCGGCGGCTTCACCCCCTTGGGGCGGCCGGTCGTGCCGGACGAGTAGAGCATGTCCATGCCCTCGCACTCGTCCTCGATCGGCGTGGACGGGTACCGGGCCACGCGCTCCTCGTAGGACTCGTAGCCGGGTGCCGTGCCGCCGAGCATGAGGCGCAGCGGCACGTCCGGCGGGTTCTGCGCGGCGGCCTCCATCGACGCGCTGGTGATGAAGACCTTGGCCTCGCAGTTGCCCGCGATGTAGGCGAGCTCCTCGTGCTGGAGCCGCGAGCTGATGGCGGTGTAGTAGAGCCCGGACCGCTGGGCGGCCCAGGCTATGGCCAGGTAGAGCGGATGGTTCTCCAGCATGAACGCGATGTGGTCCCCCGGGCGCAGCCCCTCCGCGCGGAGCAGCTGCGCGAGCCGGTTGGACTCCTCGTTCAGTTCCCGGAAAGTGACGACCCGCCCGGAGCCCGCCATGACGACGGCGGGCTTGTCGGGCGTCTGAGCTGCGATTTGCCCCAGGTGCATGGCCGCAACCTACCGGGCTCGGCGGCGGAATGGAATGGGATTCGGTTTTGCGCCGCCGGGTGGTGCGTCAGACGAGAATGTGGTCGAAGTCACCGTCCTTTGCTCCGCCCACGAAGGCCTCGACCTCCTCGCGCGTGTAGACGAGGATCGCTCCCTCGGGGTCCCGGGAGTTGCGCACGGCGATCTCCCCGCTGGGGAGTTCGGCCATCTCGACGCAGTTCCCGGACGGGTTGCTCCGCCGGCTCTTCTGCCAGACGAGCCCGGTGCGCCGGACGTCCGACATGTGGTGGCCGTCCATGTCTGCCCCCTCTAGGCGTCTTGGTCTCCCCGTGGGGAGACCGCGATCTCGCCCCACCCCACACAATGGTACGAGATGCACGTGCATTCGTTCTTGCATTCGTTCATGCAGACGGTCTTGCATCTGCACGACTTGGGGAGCAAGATAGCGAACGCTCGCCGGTGACCACTCCGCACGCCTCAGAGGTTCGACCATGACCGTTGACCAGGCAGACGAAGTCGCGGCCCCCGCCGCCATGGGGGGCGGCCGCCCGCGGCACGCCGCCGCCGCGGTGCACGCGCCCTGGCCGGATGCGGCGCCGACGCCGCCCGGTCCGAACGCCCCAGCGAACCCCCGCGCGAGCGTCCCGGTCGCCGTGCCCGGCCTGGCGGGGCTGTGGCCGACGCCGCACGCCGGCACCCCGCGCACCGCGCGCCGGGTGCTCCCCGCGGAGATCACCGCACCCCGGTCGGCGCGCGAGTTCACCCAGGCCACGCTGGACGAGTGGGGCCTCTCCGGCGACGCCGGCGACGTGGTCGTGGCCGTGTCGGAGCTGGTGACGAACGCGCTGCGGCACGGCCTGGAGGGGCTGCCCCAGCCGCTGCCGCTGTGCCCGATCCAGGTCGTGCTGGTCGGGCACCCGCGGCGGCTCGTCGTGTCGGTGACGGACCCGTCGGCCCGCGCGCCCGAGCCGGCGCCGGCCGAGCCCGACCGCTTCGTGGAGGGCGGCCGCGGCCTGGTCGTGGTCGGCGCGATCAGCGACGCGTGGGGCTGGGCGCGGCTCGCCACCGGGGGCAAGGCCGTCTGGGCGGCCTTCGACCTGCGGGTCAGCCCGCCGGCAGGGGCGGAGCCTGCTCAGCGGAGCGGGACCGCTCCGGACGCTCCAGCTCGCTGAGGAACGCGTGGGCCCAGCGGTCCACGTCGTTCTCGATCACGCGGCGGCGCATCGCGCGCATCCGCCGCGCCTGGTCGGCCGGCTCGGCGTTCAGCGCCGCCAGCAGCGTGCCCTTGAGCCCGTCGATGTCGTACGGGTTGACCTGGAACGCGCCGCGCTTCAGCTCGGCCGCCGCGCCGGTGAACTCGCTCAGCACCAGCGTGCCCCGCAGGTCCTTGCGGCAGGCCACGTACTCCTTGGCGACCAGGTTCATGCCGTCCCGCAGCGGGGTCACCACCATCACGTCCGCGGCGAGGTAGAGCGCGGCCAGCTCGGCGCGGTCATACGAGGTGTGCAGATAGTGCACGACCGGAAACCCGATCTCGCCGTGCTCCCCATTGATGCGCCCGACCAGCTGCTCGATCTCCTCGCGCAGCAGCTGGTACTGCTCGACCCGCTCCCGGCTCGGCGTGGCGATCTGCACGAACACGCCCTGGCCCGGCTTGAGGTGGCCGTCCTCGAACAGCTCCCCGAACGCCTGCAGCCGCTGCGTGATGCCCTTGGTGTAGTCGAGCCGGTCGACGCCCAGCAGGATCGTCGCGTCGCCGAGGTCGGCGCGGATCTCCTGCGCCCGCTCCTGGACGTCCGGCCGCCCGACCAGGTCGTTCAGCTCGCCCACGTCCACGGAGATCGGGAACGCGCGGGCGCGCACGACGCGGTCGTCCCAGAAGACGTCCTGCTTGACGTAGCGGGCGTCCAGCAGCCGCCGGCAGAGCCGCACGAAGTTGGCCGCGGCGCCGGGCAGCTGGAAGCCGACCAGGTCGGCGCCGAGCAGGCCCTCCAGGATCCGCCGCCGCCACGGCAGCTGCCAGAACAGCTCGACCGGCGGGAACGGGATGTGCAGGAAGAAGCCGATGCGCAGGTCGGGGCGCAGCTCCCGGAGCATCGACGGGACGAGCTGGAGCTGGTAGTCCTGCACCCAGACGACCGCCCCCTTGGCCGCGACCTCCGCCGCCGCCTCCGCGAACCGCTTGTTCACGCGGACGTAGGCGTCCCACATCGCGCGGTCGTACACGGGCGGGGCCACGACGTCGTGGTAGAGCGGCCATAGCGTCGCGTTGGAGAAGCCCTCGTAGTAGAGCTCGACCTCCTGCGCGGACTGGGTGATGGGGTGGAGCTCCATGCCGTCCTCTTCGAACGGTTCGATCTCCTCGTCCGGCGCACCGGTCCACCCGATCCACGTGCCCTGCCGCCGCCGCATCACCGGGGCGATGGCGCTGACCAGGCCCCCCGGGCTGCGCCGCCAGCGGGGGACGCCGTCGTCCCCGACGATCCGGTCGACCGGAAGCCGGTTGGCCACCACTACGAACTCACTACCGCGCGACACCTGCGACCCGCCTCTCCAGGAAACCCTCAGCGATCACTCATGCCCAAAAACGGTCATCGGGAACATCTTGTCACTTCGACGCTAAGGAGCAGGAGGTTGAAAAGGCGGATGTCAGGGACCGGGGAGGACGATCCCGCGGGATTGGAGCGGGCCATATTCCTTTCCCGCCAGGTGACCGGTGTCGAGACGGCGGTCACGGCACCCGCCGAGCGGGCGGAAAAGTTACCCAGATCACATTGACGGGCCGGGCCTCGGGGCGGCGAGGCCCGGCCCCGGTCGATCGAGCGGGCGGGGAGCGTCAGGCGGGGGGCGTCAGGCGGGGACGGACTGCCGTCCGGGTTCGGACGCGCCGCGGCGGCGGCCCCGCACGAGCGCGTCGAGGGAGAAGCGGCCGCCGCCCGTGAAGGCGAGCAGGAGGCAGACGACGCCGAGGACCATCACGTACTCATAGCCGCCCTCCTGGTTGAACAGCCCCTTGCCCATGTGCACGTAGTAGAACGCCCCCGCCATGTCGAGGGCGATGAGGACGCCGGCGAGGGGCACCAGGACCCCGGCGATCAGCGCGGCGCCGCCGAGCAGCTCGACCCAGGTGCCGTAGACGGCCGCCAGGCCCGGCAGCGGGATGCCGAGGTGGTCGAACGAGCGGGCGACTGCCGCGTGGCCCTCGTCGGTGAGCTTCTGCCAGCCGTGCGCGACGAAGACGACGCCGACGGCGAGCCTGCCGAGGAGCAGGCCGGCGTCGGGCAGGGCGGGATGGCGGCGGGGTGGGAGCATACCTCGTCTCCTCCACTGGAAGGTTCAAAAGCGAACTAGCAGAACGCTAGCAAGATGATTCAAATTCAGACCATTTAGAAACTTCAAGGGTGTTTTCATGCCAACTAGAATCACCCACGTGAACGATGCCGGGGACGCACTGGAGCCGCACGAGCTGCGCGCCTGGATGGCCTTCCTCGCGGCAGGGCACCTGGTCGACCACGAGATCGAGCGGCAGCTCAAGCGGGACGGCGGGCTGTCCCACGCCGAATTCGAGGTGCTGGTGAAACTGCGCTCCGCCCCGGAACGCAGGCTGCGCATGTCGGACCTGGCGCGGGAGGTGATGGTGTCGAAGAGCCGGCTGACCTACCAGGTCACCCAGCTCGAACGGGCCGGGTTCGTCAAGCGGTCGGGCTGCGCCACCGACCGCCGTTCGGTGTGGGCGGAACTGACCGACGACGGCGCCGCCGCCCTCGACCGCGTCCGGCCCGGGCACCGCCGCGTCGTCCGCGAGACGCTCATCGACGTGCTGACCCCGGCGGAGATCGAGCTGCTCGGCGACGCGCTCAGCCGCGTGGCCGACCGCCTCCGCGGCCGCTGACCGGCGCCCATGCGCGATTTCGGGGGCATCGTCGAACGCTCGCCCGCGCGGGTCGTCCGCCCGGGGTCCGCGGCGGAGGTGGCGGAAGCCGTCCGCGCGGCCGCCGCGGACGGGCTGGACGCGGTCCCGCGCGGCCTCGGGCACTCCGCCTCCGGGCAGTCGCTGACCGCGGGCGTCTCCCTCGACATG
The DNA here is from genome assembly GCF_040302145.1 of Spirillospora sp. NPDC127506. Classification (NCBI taxonomy): domain Bacteria; kingdom Bacillati; phylum Actinomycetota; class Actinomycetes; order Streptosporangiales; family Thermomonosporaceae; genus Spirillospora; species Spirillospora sp. NPDC127506. Next base: position 246,471 of record NZ_JBEORG010000005.1, read on the forward strand.
CGCGGGCTCGCGGGCGTCCGCGAGGTCGGCGAGCGGCACGCGTCCGTCGCCGCCGGGACGACCTGGCGCGAGGTCCTCGCCGCGACGCTGCCGCACGGCCTGGCCCCGCCCGTCCTGACCGACCACCTGGACGTGACGGCCGGCGGGACGATCTCCGCGGGCGGCATCGGCGGGACGTCCCACGTGCACGGCACGCAGGCCGACAACGTGCTCTCGCTGGACGTCGTCGTGGACGGCGCGCAGGTGACCTGCTCCCCCGCCGTCCGGCCCGGCCTCTTCGACGCCGTCCGCGGCGGGCTCGGCCGGCACGGGGTCATCACGGGAGCGGCGCTGCGGCTCGTCCCGGCGCCCGAGCGGGTCCTCTCCTGCACGATCCCGTGCCGGGACGCGAGCGACCTGCTGCGCGTCCAGCGCGAGGTCACGGCCGATCACATCTCGGGCCGGGTCAGGCCCGCGGACGGCGGCTGGCGCTTCGAGGCCAAGGCCGTCCTGTACGGGGACGGGGCCGAGCCGCCGCCCGGCACCGCGGAGACCGAGACCCTGGCCTACCTCGACTTCGCCGACCGGATGCGCCCCGACGTCGCGGAGCTGGTCGCGCTCGGCGAATGGGCGCGCCCGCACCCGTGGGCCATGGTGTTCCTGCCCATGGCCCGCGCGGCCGCCGTGATCGAGTCGACGCTCGCCGAGACGTCCCCGGCGGAGCTGGGCCTGAGCGGCGTCATCCTGGTGAAGGCGCTCCGGGTCGGCCACGTCCCGATGCTGGCGGCGCCGGACGACCCGGTCCTGTTCAGCGTGCTGCGCACGGCCTCCCCCGGCTGCGCGTCCGTCCCGGACATGCTCGCCGCCAACCGCCGCCTCCTCGGCCGCGCCAGAGCCGCCGGCGGCGTCCGCTACGCCGTCGACTCGACCGGATAGGCGGCCTGGAAGGCCAGCCGCGCGTCGGCTCCCGCGGCGAGGCGGTCGCAGACGTCGTCGAGCTCCGTGAAGACCCGCCACGCCTCCTCGCCGGACGCGGCGGCGAGCACGTCCACGATCCGCTGTTCGAGGCCCGGGACCCGTTTGCCCTTCCAGATCTTGTCGGCCAGGCTGACGAGGAGGTCGTCGATGCCGGTGCCGGGGGCGTCCCAGGACGCGTGGGTGCGGGCGAAGCGCGCGAGGCGCTCGGGCACGCCGTGCTCGCGCAGCAGGGCGTGCCCGGCCCGCTCGTGCGCCGAGCCCGGACCGGACAGCTCCGCGGGATGCAGCGCCTTGCCGATGTCGTGCGTGGCGGCGCCGAACAGGACGGCCTCCGCGTCCACGGCCGCCGCCGGATGGCGCTCGCCGGCCCAGGCGACCAGGTCGGCGGCCACGTCGTGGACGGCGCGCAGGTGCGCGGCGAGGCGCGGCGGCGCGCCGGCGGCGGTCAGCAGGCGGACGGCCGCGTCCGGAAGCGGGCGCGGCCCCGGGTCGGCCAGCACCCGGCGCAGCGCGCCGCTCACCGCGCCAGGGCGAGGAGTTCGGCTCCCGGGAGCCCGGTGAGCGCCTTGCCGGGCAGGAGGATCTTCGACTTGCGGAGGCCGCTGCCGATGACGACGCGCGGTGCGGCGGCGACGGCCTCGTCCACCAGCACCGGCCAGCCCCCGGGGAGGCCGACGGGGGTGATGCCGCCGTACTCCATGCCGGTCAGCGAGGTCGCGTCCGCCATCGGCGCGAACGAGACCTTGCGGGCCCCGAGGCGCCTGCGGACGACGCCGTTCACGTCGGCGCGGCCGGTGGCGAGGACCATGCAGGCCGCGTAGGAGACCTGGCCGCCGCGCTTGGCGGCGACGACCACGCAGTTGGCGCTGGCGTCCAGGGGCACCTCGTAGCGCTCGCAGAACGCGGCGGTGTCGGCGAGCCCGGGGTCGATCTCGGCGACCTCGGCGTCCGGTACCGCGCCGACAGCGGCGGCCACGGGCGCCGCGAGGAGGTCGAGCCGTTCGTCCGCCGGGCCCCAGTCGAGCGTGCCGAGCATCTGTGCGTCCCCTTCCGTGTCGCCCGTCCCACCTTGCCACGGTCTTGACGCCGGGACCTCCCTTGTGGTCCAGTGGCTGAGCCACTCAGCCACAGGAGGTTCCGTGCCGTCCTCGCCGATCCCCCGCGACACCGTCGTGGACTCGCTCGTCGACCGGCTGCGCGACGACGTGCTCAGCGGCCGGTACCCGCCCGGCTCCTACCTGCCGCCCGAGCGGGAACTGGCCGCCGGGTACGAGGTGACGCGCACGTCGCTGAAGCACGCGATCGTGCGGCTCGCGCAGGCCGGGCTGCTGGAGACGCGGCACGGCGTGGGGACGCGCGTCCGCGACTACGAGCGGCTCGGCGGCCCCGAGCTGCTGCCGATGCTGGCCCGCACGGTCGGCCCCGCCTGGATGGCGGAGATCTTCGAGGTCCGGCGCGAGGTCGGCGCGCGGGTGGCGGCGCGGGCGGCGGAGCACGCGACGCCCGGGCAGCGCGCCCTGCTGCGGGACCTGGCCGAGGAGGTCCGGAACGCGCCGGACGCGGACGCGGCGCAGCTCGCCGAGTGCGAGATCCACCGCGTCATCGGCGGCGCGACCGGGAACCGGGTGTACGGGTTCATGGTGAACGCGCTGCTGAACGCCTACCTGGCCGTCCGGGAGGGGTTCGCGCACGCGTTCGCCGACCCCGGCGCGGCCGCGGACCGGCTCACGCCGCTGATCGACGCGCTGTGCGACGGCGACCCGGACCGGACGCGCGAGGCGGCCGACGCCTACTTCACCGAGACCGAGGCGATCATGACGAGGGGTGCGCGATGAGCGCCAGGCGCACGACGTTCAGCGAGGTCATGGAGGGCGAGCTGCGGCTCTCCGGGGAGGACCGGGCGCGGCCGATGCGGCTGGAGCTGGCCGCCGACCTGCCCGGGGTCCTGCGGCCGTGGGGCGACGCCGAGGGCGCCCTGACGGGACGGGTCGCGGTGCCGGACTGGGCGGACGACCCGGAGGCGTCCGGCCGGCTCCGCGTCGCGCCGCTCGCCGCCCGCCGGATCCGCTACACCCTGGACTTCACCGCCGGCGACGGGCGCCGCCTGCACCTGGACGGCTGGAAGTCGGTGTCCGCGGGCCGGCCCGTCCGCTCGATGACCTCGCTGCCGGCCACCGTGACCGACGCGGACGGGAAGGTGGTCGGCGAGGCGCGGCTGCGGTTCCGCCTGCGGCGGGACCTCGCGGCGTTCCTCGCGAGCTTCCGCGTCCCGGCGCGGCGGGACGACCCGATGCGGTCGCGGTGGCGGGGCCGGCCCGGGCGGCTGGAGGTCTGGTACACGACGCTGACCGACCCGGCGACCGGCACCGGGGTGTGGCTCCACCACGAGCTGGTGGCGCCGGACGGCGGCGGTGCGCGCGCACACGGCTGGGCGGCGGTGTTCCCGCCCGGCGAGCGCCCGGTGCTCGCGCGGTTCGGTCCGGAGGAGTGGACCCGCCCCGAGGACGCCCTGTTCGCCGCCGGGCCCGTCGTGCAGACCGACGACCGGCTCACCGGGACGGCCGGGCCGATCACGTGGGACCTGCGCGAGTCCGGCGGCGGGCGGCCGATCCACACGTTCCCGCGCTGGGCGTGGGAGCGGGAGCTGCTGCCGGCGGCGCAGATCGTCCCGAAGCCGGCGGCGGTCTACGGCGGCGCGGTGCGCTTCGGCGACCGGGTCCTGGAGCTGGAGGGCGCGCCGGGCGCGTCCGCCCGCATCTACGGGCACGGCAACGCGCGCCGGTGGGCGTGGCTGCACGCCGACCTCGGCGGCGGCGACGTGTGCGAGATCGTGGCCGCGGTCTCGACGCGGCCGGGCCTGGACCGGCTGCCCCCGCTCCCGTTCGTGCGGCTGCGGGTGGACGGGCGGGACCTGCCCTCCGGCGACCCGCTGCTCGCGGCGCTCCGGCTGCGCGCCGACATCGGCCTCCCGGCCTGGACGGTCCGGGGCCGGATCGGGGACCGGCTGCTGCGCGTCGAGGTCGCGCAGCGGCCTGAGGAGACCGTCGCGGTCGACTACGCCGATCCCGACGGCGCCCCGGCGGTCTGCCACAACACCGAGCGCGCGGACGTGCGGATCACGCTGGCGCGCCGGTCGGGGCGCTCCTGGGCGACCGAGCGCGAGTGGCGGCTGGACGGCACCGGCCACGCGGAGGTGGGGCTGCGATGAGCGCCATGGCGGGGACGATCTCGGTGCTGCTCGGCATCGACGACGAGGACGAGCTGGCGCGGGTCACCGCGGGCGCCGAGGCCATCGTGCACGCGCTGCCCGGTCCCGCGCGGCTCGGGCTGGCCGCGGGCGCCGGCACGCTGGACGCGCTGTCGCGCCTCACCACCGGCCGGCCCCTGGACCGGCTCGACGCCGGCCGGCGGGACGCGCTCTGCGCGCTGCTGGCCTCGCGCGCGTCCACCGCCCGGATCGCCGAGACGATGAAGATCCCGCTGCTGCTGGCGGCCGGGACCGGGCTGCTGCCCGGGCCGCCGGAGCCCGGCGAGCCCGTCCGCCCCGACGCCCCGCTCGACTGCACGCCGTCCGCCGGCTGGCCGGCCTGCGCGACCGCCGACGCCGTCGTGATCGGGTCCGGCGCGGGCGGCGCGATGGCGGCGCGGACCCTGGCCAGGCGCGGCATGTCGGTGGTGGTCCTGGAGGAGGGGCGGCGGTTCACCGCCGCCGAGTTCCGGGAGCGCCCGCCGCTGGAGCGGTTCCTCGACCTGTACCGGGACGGCGGCGCGGCGGTGGCGCTCGGCCGCCCGCCCGTGCTGCTGCCCGAGGGCCGCGCGGTCGGCGGGACGACCGTCGTGAACAGCGGCACCTGCTACCGGACGCCCGACCGCGTGCTGCGCCGCTGGACGTCCCTCGGCGTCCCCGTGGCGGACTTCGCCGCGGACCTCGACGAGGTCGAGGCCACGCTGCGCGTCGCGCGGCAGCCCGCCGGGCCGCTCGGCCGCAACGGGCGGCTCGCGCTCGCGGGCGCCGAACGGCTCGGCTGGCGGGCCGCGCCGCTGCGCCGCAACGCGCCGGGCTGCAGGGGCAGCGCCCAGTGCGCCGTGGGGTGCCCGCACAACGCCAAGTACGGCGTGCACCTCAACGCGCTCCCGCAGGCGTGCGAGGCCGGAGCGCGCATCGTGACCCATGCGCGGGCCGAGCGGATCCTGGTCGAGCGCGGGACCGCGACCGGCGTGCGGGCGCGCCGCCCGGACGGCACGTCCTTCGAGATCCTCACGCCGCGCGTGGTCGTCGCGGCGGGCGCCACGCAGACGCCCCCGCTGCTGCGGCGCTCGGGCCTCGGCGGGCATCCGGAACTGGGGCGCGGCATGGCCGTCCACCCCGCGACGAACGTGGCCGGACGCTTCGCCGAGCCGGTGGAGTCGTGGACGGGGGTCATGCAGAGCGTCGGCATCGAGGAGCTGCACGGCGACGGCATCCTCATCGAGGCGACCGCCGCGCCGCCGGGCATGACCTCGTTCCCGCTGCCCGGCCTCGGCCGCGGCCTGCGCGGCGAGCTGGACGGCGCGCGCGACCTCGCCGTGCTCGGCGCGATGATCGCGGACGCCCCGTCCGGCCGGGTGCACGGCGCGCGGCGCCGCCCGCTGCTCCGCTACGACCTGACCCGCGAGAGCGCCGGGCGGCTGCGCCGCGCGATGGTCGCGATGGGGCGGGTCCTGTTCGCCGCCGGGGCGGAGGAGGTGCTGACCGGGCTGGCCCGCGACCCCGTCGTCCGGGACGAGGAGCAGCTCGTCCGGGCGGTCGCGGCGGCCTCGCGCGCCGACCTGCACCTGGCCGGGTTCCATCCGACCGGCACGGCCAGGCTCGGCGTGGACGAGGCCGCCGCGCCCGTCGACCCGTACGGGCGGCTGCGCGGCGTGCGCGGCGTGCACGTCGCGGACGCGTCCGTGCTGCCGACGTGCCCCGAGGTGAACCCGCAGCTCACCATCATGGCGATGGCGCTGCGGATCGCCCGGGGCATCGAGTGACGGGGCCGGCGGGCGACGTGCGGCGGCCGGCGGGCGTCAGGCCGCGGACCCCAGCACGCCGTGCGGGTCCAGGATGTACTTGCGCGCCGCGCCCCGGTCGAACTCGGCGTACCCTTCGGGCGCCCGGTCGAGCGGGATCGCCGACGCGTTGACGTTCCGCGCGATCTCCGCCCGGTCGTGCAGGATCGCCATCATCAGCTGCCGGTTGTACCTCATCACCGGGCACTGCCCCGTGACGAAGTACTGCGACTTGGCCCAGCCGAGCCCGAGACGCAGTCCCAACTGCCCGACCCTGGCGTTCTCGTCGGCGGCGCCGGGATCGCCGGTGACGTACAGGCCGGGGATGCCGAGCCCGCCCGCCGCGCGGGTGATCTCCATCAGGGTGTTCAGGACGGTCGCCGGCTGCTCCCCCGCCGAGCCCTCGGGGCCGTGGCCGCGCGCCTCGAACCCGACGCAGTCGACGGCCGCGTCCACCTCGGGGACGCCGAGGATCTGCTCGATCCGCCCGGGCACGTCGTCGTGCCGCGAAAGGTCGATCGTCTCGCAGCCGAAGCCGCGGGCCTGCGCGAGCCGCTGCTCGTTCAGGTCGCCGACGATCACGACGGCGGCGCCGAGCAGCAGGCAGGCGGTCGCGCACGCGAGGCCGACCGGGCCCGCGCCCGCCACGTACACGGTGGAGCCGGTCGTCACGCCGGCGGTGCAGGCACCGTGGTAGCCGGTCGGGAAGATGTCCGACAGCATCGCGAGGTCCGGCAGCTTGGCCATCACGGTGTCGCGGTCGGCGGGGAACTTGAGCAGGTTGAAGTCGGCGTACGGGACGACCGCGTACCGGGCCTGCCCGCCGTGCCAGCCGCCCATGTCGACGTACCCGTAGGCGGCGCCCGGCCGCTCCCGGTTGACGTTCTCGCAGACGCCGGTGTGGCCCTCCTTGCAGTTGCGGCAGCGGCCGCACGCGATGTTGAACGGGACGCTGACGAGGTCGCCCTCCTTGACGAACTCGACGTCCCGGCCGGTCTCGATCACCTCGCCGGTGATCTCGTGGCCGAGCGTCAGCCCGGCGGGCGCGGTCGTCCGGCCGCGCACCATGTGCTGGTCGGAGCCGCAGATGTTGGTGGCCAGGACCTTCAGGATCGCCCCGTGCTGGAGCTTGCGCCCGCCCTGCTCGGCGAGTTCGAGCTTCGGGAAGTCCAGGTCCTCGACCGTGACCTTGCCCGGCCCCTGGTAGACGACGCCTCGGTTGGTGTCCGCCACGGTTGCTCCCTCCGCGTTGACGATCGGTGCGGAACCCCATACCCGACTTGTGTCCCTTAGTCCGTTTTTCGGAGGCTGGTTCAGGTCCCCGGGCACCGCAGGACTGCGAGGACACGGCGGCCGGCCGGCCCGCCCGCCCGGATCCCCGCACCCCGGCTCCGCGGAAACCGCACCCCGGGGCGCGAAAGGCCCTCCCCCGCAAGGGATTCGGGCCTATGCTCGGGCCAGGACCACCTGCGCCGGCGGCGTAGGCGTTTGGACAGAAGGAGCCGCACGTCGTGGCCGATGAGCTTCCCGAGAGCGCGCCCCCCGGCATCGATCCCTCAACGCCGACGTTCGCGCGGGTGTACGACTACTTCCTCGGCGGGAAGGACAACTTCGCCGCCGACCGCGAGGTGGCCGACATGGTGATGGAGCTCGTCCCGGAGGCGCCCGTGGTGGCGCAGGGCAACCGGGTCGCCATCGAGCGCGCGGTGACGTACCTGGGACGCGACGTCGGCATCGACCAGTTCCTCGACATCGGATCGGGGCTGCCGACCGCGTCCAACGTGCACCAGTTCGCGCGGGCCGCGAACCCCGCCGCGAAGGTCGTGTACGTCGACAACGACCCGATCGTGCTGGCGCACGGGCGGGCGCTGCTCACCGAGGACGGCGTCGCGACGTTCATCCAGGGCGACCTGTACGAGCCGGAGAAGATCTTCTCCCACCCCGCGCTGACCGGGATGCTCGACCTGTCGCGCCCGATCGGGGTCGTGCTGGCCGCGATCATCCACCACGTGCCGGACGAGCGGGACCCGGCGGGCGTCGTCCGGGCCCTGGTGGAGCACCTCGCGCCCGGCAGCCACGTCATTCTCACGCACCTGCACGACTCGGGGAACGACCCGCGCGTCGAGGAGGCCAAGCGCATCCTGCAGTCGGGCCTGGGCGGCTCCTACTTCCGCCACTCGTCGGAGATCGCGCGGTTCATGGACGGGCTCACGATCCTGGAGCCGGGCGTCGCCAACGTGACCGAGTGGCGCCCCAACGGGCCGGCCGGGCCGCTGGAGCACCCCCTGCACACCCAGATGGTGGCCGTGCTCGGCCGCAAGGACTGAGTCCGGGAAACCCGGATTCAGCGGAGAGTGAAACCGGGCCGCCGGGCGCGGGCGGTCCGGGAGGCTCGGAGGGCCGGTTCCCGCAGGCCGCGCGGTTGCGGACGCGGCGACCGCCCGGTTCCGGACGCCGGCCCCGATCATGAATCAGTAAAGGATCTTTCTGATCGACTTTTCCGTTGTCAACCCTTTCTTGTAGCGTTCGCAGCGTTTTGTGAAGTGCATTCATGATCGGACCTTCCCGCCACAAGATCATGTGAGGACGCCGCGATGCCCCTGGCGACAGGCCTGGCCGCGGCCGCGCTCCTGGGCCTCGTGACGCTCCTGGCCACCGCGCGGCACGGCAGGCGCCGACAACGCTCGTACCGGCACGGCTCGGACCGCGAGCACCCCGAGTCCCTGACGACCGTCCTCGGGCCCGGGGACGAGGAGTACCTCGCGTGGCTCGCCGACCACCACTGGCCCGGGGACGAGTACCTCGACCTTGAGCAGGAGTGGCTCAACGAGATGGCCTTCGGCGAGCCGGCGGGGGGCTACGAGGCGCCGCTGTGCCCGCGCTGCGACCTCCGGCGCGAGGACGTGTGGCCGTGCCCCACCTGCGGCCGGCTCCTGCACTCGTCGTGCGGCCACGGGATGCGCCGCCGGGCGGTCGACCGCCCGTACCGGACGCACGCGACCAACTCCGAGGCCGTCATCGCCGAGTGGATCTGCACCGGCTGCACGTCCGTCGTCGGCCTGGACGTGGACCACGGCGACGAGCCCGACGGTGGTCTCTTGCGGTGAATCGCACCAAATGCCCGATCTCACCGCGCTTCACACGCACTGAACGGTAAAGAATCCGCCATCCACTTGCATATTTCGGACGCACGGCGGCAGGCTGCAGTATGTCCTTAATCACAGGGACACCGTGGAGGAACCCCGTGACCGCTCAGCACGACACCATCTGCACGCACGAGCCGCAGTGTCCGGCGCCCGACGACCTCGACCGCGAGGCCGCGCGGATCGTCGCCGCCCATCCCGAGCAGGGATGGAGCCTGCTGTGCAACGGCATCGTGGTCTTCGAGGACACCGGCGAGCTGCTGCCGGACGGCCGGGCCATCGCCCCGCACCGCCCGATCACGACCGCGTAGCGGGCGCGCACCGGCCGCGCCGGCCGAGGCGCGTCATCTGATCACGTGCCTGTCGTATCCCAGCCGGGCGAGCTCCTCGTAGGCCGCCCACACCTCCGCCGGGACGGGCATCGGCACCTGGAAGCCGCGTTCCGCGTACACCACCATCCGCTGCAGGTCCCCCACCATCAGCTCGATGAACCGGCGCTCGTCCGCCTCGAACCCGTCGAACCCGAGGTCGGGCGCGGCGGCGGACCAGTCCACGCCGGGCCACTGCCGCCGCGCCGTCGCGACCGCCCGCCGCTTCATATAGGGCTTGGCGACCAGGATCCCGCTCCGCACCGCGATCCCCCGCTCCCCCAGCAGCCGCCGCGACGCCGTGATGTTCTCCCCGGTGTTGGCCGCCGTCTCCTCCAGCAGCAGGGCGTCCTCCGGGACGCCGTGCTCGCGCACGACCCGCCCGAACACCCGCGCCTCGGTCTCCGCCCAGGCCGAGGTGATCTTGCCGCGCCCGCCCGAGACGACCACCAGCGGCGCCCATCCGTCATGCCAAAGCCTCGCCGCGTGCGCCGCGACCCGCGTGTCGTGGCACCCCAGCGCGAGGATCACGTCAGCCTTGGAGAGAGGCCCGGACAGCACCAGGTGGTCCCAGACGGTCCTCGCCAGCTCGCGCGCACGCGCGTCCACATGAGACTCCACCGGGTCATTGTCCCCGGCGCCCCGCATGTCGGGCTCCCATCCGGCGGGCGGTCCCGATAACGTTCAACTGTTTTGTTACTTACGCAAGAATCATGTGGAACTCGACCGCGAAAGGACGGTGTGGTGTGATCACAGTCCTGGTGCTCGCGTGCCTGCTCGCGCTGTTCGGCCTCTGCCTGCCCCGCCTGCTCCGCCCCATGCCGTCGAGGGCCGCGCCCGGCGCACCGCCCGCCGGGGCGGCGCACCCGGAGTCCATGGTCGCCGAGCTGGACCCCGCTGAGGAGGAGTACCTCGCCGGCCTCGCCGACGAGCTCTGGCCCGACGACGAGTACCTGGAGCTGGAGCGCACCAGCGACGGCGAGGAGGAGTCCGGCGGCAGCGGCATGCGGCTGTGACGTGCGCGCCGCGCCCGCCCCTCGGCAGGTACGGGCGATGAGCACCCAACCGCCGCTGCTGCTCGCGCTGGACCTGGCCGGCACATTCGCGTTCGGGCTGAACGGGGCGCTGACGGCGGTGCGGGCGGCGCGGCTGGACGTTGTCGGCGTCGTGTCGCTCGGCATGATCACGGCGCTGGGCGGCGGCGTCGTCCGCGACGTCCTCATCGGCGCGGTCCCGCCCGCCACGTTCGTCGACTGGCGCTACTTCGCCCTCGCCGCCGGCGGCGGGCTGCTCGCGTTCGCTTTCAGCAGGCGGCTCGGCCGCCTGGACATGCCGATCACGGTCCTGGACGCCATCGGGCTGAGCACGTTCGCCGTCATCGGGGCGAGCAAGGCCCTGTCCTACGGGCTGGGGATCGGGCCGGCGCTGGCGCTGGGGGTGGTCACCGGGGTCGGCGGAGGCACGATCCGGGACGCGCTCGTCCTGCAGATCCCGTCGGTGCTGCGCAGCGACCTGTACGCGATCCCGGCCCTCGTCGCGGCGGGGATCACCGTCGCGGCCGTCAAGGCCGACCTCTACGCGCTGCCCTCCGCGCTGCTCGCCGCGGGCGCCTGCTTCGTCATCCGGATGCTCGGCGTCCGCTACAACCTCAACGCCCCGCGCCCGCCCGGCACCGCCGCCGAGGACGACCCGCCCGGCGGCGGGCGGTGAGTCGGCGCCCCGGCCGGGCGAAGGCCGCGGCCTCCTCGGCGTCGCCGAGGTCGGGCGAGACGACGGTGCGCGGGACAGGACGGTGTGCGGAACAGGACGGTGTGCGGAACAGGACGGTGTGCGGAACAGGACGGTGTGCGGGACAGGTCGCGGTCGCGGAAGTGGCCGGCCGGTCAGACGCTGGGCAGGGGGGCGCCGGTCTCCAGCAGGGTCTTCAGGCCGGACAGGACGTGCGGCCAGCCGTGCCGGGACATGTCGAGCAGCGCCTCGCCGGCCCGGTGGACGACGGTCAGCTTGACCGTCTCGCCGGCGGGCTCGATGTCGAAGGTCACCGTGGAGCGGGGCTCGGCCATGAGCCTGCGCCGCGTCTCCTCGTCCACGCCGACGCTCTTCGCCCACTCGGGGGTGAAGGTGTGCCAGGTGTAGGAGAGCCGGCGGCCGGGGTCGGCTTCGAGGACGACCTGCTCGGGGTCGGCGGTGGTCGCGCCCTCCTCGTGCCACGTGATCGTCGAGCCCGGCTTCCAGTCGGTCTCGAAGGAGACGCCCCAGTAGCCGCGGGTGAAGGCGGGGTCGGTGAGGGCCTGCCAGAGGCGCTCCGGCGTGGTGTTGATGTAGGTGGTGTAGACGAACTCGCTTGCGGTCATCGGGGCCTGCTCCAATGCGGTCTTCAGGTCGGCGAGCGCGCGCGCCCGGTGCCGGTCGTACCGGCTCATCCAGCGGTCGGCGATGGCGTTGATGGGGGCGGCGTCGAGGTAGTGGAGCTTCTCGCGCCCGCGGCGCATGGCCGTGACGAGCCCGGCGGCCTCCAGGACCGCCAGGTGCTTGCTGACCGACTGCCGGGTCATGTCGAGCCCGGCGCACAGTTCGCGGAGGGTCTGGCCGTTGCGGGCGTTGAGGCCGTCCAGCAGCCGGCGGCGGCTCGCGTCGGCGAGCGCCTTGAAGACGTCGTCCTCGTCCATGTCCTCGTCCGTGCGAGCGCCCATCTGCCCGCCAGTGCCTTCGTCGCGGCCGCCGTCCGGACATGCAGCCATCCGGTTGCCTGAAACGATAGGCAACCGGATGGTTGCATGTCAACGGCGCGGGCGGTCAGGGCTTGCGGCCCACCCCGCCGAACGCGTCGACCGCCTCCTGCTCGCCGGGCGTGTCCGGGCGCCAGTGCGTCACCGGGACGATCCCCGGCTCCAGCACCTCCAGGCCCTCGAAGAACCCGGCGATCTGCTCGGGCGTCCGCAGCGCCAGCTGCGCGTTTCCGGAGGCGTTCCACACCTCCACGATCCGGTCGGACGCCTCTCCGTGGATGACGTTCGTCCCGTCGTACATCGCGAAGTAGCTCCCGGACGGCACCGCCGCCATCAGCCGCCGCACGATCCGGTACGCCTCCTCGTCGTCGGGGACGAACTCCAGGATGCCCATCAGCGTGAACGCGATCGGCTTGCTGAAGTCGAGCGTCTCCGCGGCGGCCTCCAGGATCGCGTCGGGCTCCCGCACGTCGGCGTGGATGTAGGCCGTGCGGCCCTCGGGGGTGCTGGTGAGGAGCGACTTCGCGTGCTCCAGCACCAGCGGGTCGTTGTCGACGTAGACGATCCTCGACTCAGGCGCGGCCCGCTGCGCGACCTCGTGGGTGTTGTCGACCGTGGGCAGGCCGGTCCCGATGTCGATGAACTGGCGGATGCCCGCCTCGGCGGCGAGGTGCCACACGACCCGGTTCAGGAAGAGCCGGGACGCGCGCGCCAGCCGGGCCACGTCCGGCAGCATCCCGAGGATCTGGTCGCCGACCTCGCGGTCGACCGGATAGTTGTCCTTGCCACCCAGCCAGTAGTTCCAGATGCGCGCCACGTGCGAGACGCTGGTGTCGATGTCGGGGCCGGGTTTCTGTTCACTCATGCGCACCTCCCCTGGTCCCCTTCCCCGCCGCGACACGCGTCAGTCCTGTTCCGCCTCCCTGTCGAGAACCTCGCCCGTGGCGGCGTCGACGGTTATCTCGTACGCCGTCCCGTCCTCGCCGGTGACGTCGACCTCCCAGACGGCCTTGCCATGCCAGGTCTCGAACTCGGCGGACGTCACCCGGCCGGAGACCGCCTTCAGCGCCGCGCCGGCCGCGGCCGGCGCGGTCACCTTCGCCCGGCGCAGGGCCGCGGGGTCCTCGTCGCGGTCGCCGTCCCGGTCGTCGCGGTCGTCGGCGCGGTTCGCCAGGACCTCGCCGGTTCCGGCGTCGACGGCGATGTCGCGCCGGTCGCCGCCGTCGGTGACGACGTCGATCTCCCAGGCGGTCACGCCGTGCTCGTCGTCGAGTTCGATCTCCGCGACCCTGCCGGGCGCCGCCTTCAGCGCGGCGTCCACCGCCCGCGCGACCGGCACCTCCGCCGCAGCCGGAGCGCCGCCGCCCCCGCTGCGGTCGCCGGGCCGGGTACCGGGCCGGTCGCCGGTGGGGGTCGCGCTCGCGCCCGGCCCGTCGTCGTCGTGCGCCGCGGCCACCGCGGCCGTCGCTCCCCCGGCCGCCAGGACGCCCGCGGCGGCCACCGTGACCAGCAGCCCGCGTCCCCTGGCCATGCGCCCGGCCAGGCGCCGTGCGTCGATCTTCATCGGACTCCGCCCCTTCGTGCCCTCCGACGTTGCGGAACCGACGATGCCGGACGTTCCTGTAGCGCTCCTGAAGCAACCTGAAGCCGTCTTCAGGCGGGGTTTGGCAGGCTGAGGGCATGCGCCTGCTGATCGTGGAGGACGAGAAGCGCCTGGCCGCGTCCCTCGCGCGGGGGCTGGCGGCCGAGGGCTTCGCGGTGGACGCCGTCCACGACGGCGCCGAGGGCCTGCACCGGGCGCTCGGCGGCGGCTACGACCTGATCGTCCTGGACATCATGCTGCCCGGGATGAACGGCTACCGGGTGTGCGCGGCGCTGCGGGCGGCGGGCGACGAGACGCCGATCCTGATGCTGACCGCCAAGGACGGCGAGTACGACGAGGCCGAGGGCCTCGACACGGGCGCCGACGACTACCTCACCAAGCCGTTCTCGTACGTGGTGCTGGTGGCCCGCGTCCGCGCGCTGCTGCGCCGCCGGACGCGCGGCGCCGCGCCCGCCATCGTGCTCGGCGACCTCACCGTGGACCCGGCCGCGCACCGGGTGTTCCGGGGCGACGCGGAGGTGGAGCTGACCGCCAAGGAGTTCGCGGTGCTGGAGCACCTGGCGGCGAACGCGGGGCGGGTCGTGTCCAAGGCGCAGATCATGGAGGCGGTCTGGGACTTCGCCTACGACGGCGACCCCAACATCGTCGAGGTGTACGTGAGCGCGCTGCGCCGCAAGCTCGACGTCCCGTTCGGGCGCCGGTCGATCACGACGGTGCGCGGCGCCGGGTACCGGCTGGCCCGGGACGGGGGCGCCTGAGGTGGCCCGCCGCCCGTCGTCCGTCCGGGCCCGGACGACCGTGGGCGCGACCGCCGTGGTGGCGGGCGCGCTGGTCGCCGCGGGGCTCGCGGTGGTGCTGCTGCTGCGCGCGAACCTCGCCGGGCAGGCCGACCTGCGCGCCGAGGTCGCGGCGCGGGAGGTCGCGGCGCAGCTCGCGACCGGCGTCCCCTACGGGGCGCTCGACCTGCCCGACGCCGAGGACCATCCGGTGCAGGTCGTCGGCGAGGACGGCCGTGTCCGGGCGGTGAGCGAGGACCTGGAGGCGATTCACGGCACCGGCTCCTCCGAGGTGCGGCCGGGCGGTTCCGGGCGCGGCCGCGGCGACGACGATGACCGGGGCGACGACCGGGACGACGATCCCGGACGGGGCGAGGTGTCGGACGGCGACCCGGCGTTCACCACCGGCGGCGCGACCGTGGACGGCCGGACCGCCGGCTACCGGTTCGCCGCGGTCGAGGTGACGACTCCGCGGGACGAGACCGTCACCGTGTACGCGGGCGCCGACCTGGCCGCCGCCCGGGACGCGGTCGGCACGGTCACCCGGGCGATGCTGGCCGGGCTGCCGCTGCTGCTCGCCGTGGTCGCCGGGGTGACGTGGCTGGTCACGCGGCGGGCGCTGCGGCCGGTGGAGGCCGTGCGGGCGGAGCTGGCGGAGATCACCGCGTCCGGCGACCTGGCCCGGCGGGTGCCGGTGCCGGAGTCGCGGGACGAGATCGCCGGGCTCGCCGCGACGACCAACGAGACGCTCGCCGCTCTGGAGGAGTCGGTGGCGCGGCAGCGCGGGTTCGTCGCCGACGCCTCGCACGAGCTGCGCAGCCCGATCGCGTCGCTGCGCACGCAGCTGGAGGTGGCGGCCGCGCACCCGGGGCTGCTGGACGTGGACGGGCTCGTGGCGGACGTCGTGCGGCTCCAGCACCTCGCCGCCGACCTGCTGCTCCTCGCGCGCATCGACGCCGGCGACCGCCCGCCGGCCCGTCCGGTGCCGCTCGGGCGGCTCGTCCGGGACGAGCTGGAGCGGCGCGCGGGCGCCGGCCGGGTCGCGGTGCGCGCGTCGATCGAGGGCGACCCGCGGGTCATGGGGGTGCCGGGACGGCTGTCGCGGGTGGTCGGCAACCTGCTCGACAACGCCGAGCGGCACGCGGACGCCGCGGTCGAGCTCTCGCTGCGCGAGGAGGCGGGCACGGCCGTGCTGCGGGTCGCCGACGACGGGCCGGGCGTGCCGGCCGCCGACCGGGAGCGGATCTTCGAGCGGTTCGTGCGGCTGGACGACGCGCGCAGCCGGGACGAGGGCGGCGCCGGGCTGGGCCTCGCCATCGCCCGGGACCTGGCGCGGGCGCACGGCGGGAGCATCGCCGTCGGCGACGCCCCCGGCGGCGGCGCGGTGTTCGAGGTGCGGCTGCCGGCTACTTGAGGAGTTGGCGGGCCATGACCATGCGCTGGATCTGGTTGGTGCCCTCGTAGATCTGGGTGATCTTGGCGTCGCGCATCATCCGCT